>JANPEN010000286.1:0-2945 GCA_031422955.1 Acidimicrobiia bacterium | reverse complement strand
CCATTCTACGACGCCCGGGCTGCATGTCATCAGTGGAGCCCCCGCCTGGTGTGATGGGGCTCCCTGCCTGCTGAGCGGCGCTTACTAGCGGCGATCGATGCGCCGGTACTCTAGCGACCTTCGTCGCGGTCGCGACCTCGACGTCGACCTCGCAGATTCGCTCGGCGTCGGCAAGCGAGGCGACTCAGCGTCGAACCTCGCGACTACCGAAGGCTATGAACAACTCGGCCACCCGAAGGTGCATCCCGTGCTCGGAAGCTTGCTGGTTTCGAAACGAGCGTGCTTCCAAGGCGGGACCTTTTCGTCGATACACGGACCTCGACCGCTCAACTTGTCAGTCGGTCGGACTCGTTCAGCCGAAGGCGGCATTGCCACCGCGTCAGAGCTGGAACCTCTCCCAGCCACCAATGCCGTACTGACGTGCACGGAACGAAGCGAGAACCCGCCGTCGGCAACGTGATCCAGGGCCCGTGGAGCGCACCAGCGCCCACGGGTGCCGACGAGAGCGAACGGCAGCGCTTGGCGGAGGAGATCGGCCGATGTCGAGGTGGATCAGGGCTTAAACAGGCACGCGCACCCGGAGGAGGGCGGCGTGCCGTGCTGCGAGGTCGGCGTCGCCGCCATCCTCTCACCTGACGATGAGGCCCTCGAAGTCTCCCTGTTCACGCCAGCGAGCCAGCATGTCGTAGAAGGCCAGCGCGCCGTGGGGGTAGGTGGTCTGCAGGAACCCGCGCCCTTCGTTCGTCCCCTCGCCGTTGTAGTAACCCGGCGTGCACGCCTTCTGGTACTCCGTCATTGGGTTCGGTGCGGACATGATGGCCACCCACTCCGTCTCGGCCTCAGCCGTGGGCTCGATTGAGGTGGCGTCGCGCCGCTCGACCTCCACGATGAGCTGGGCGACGTGGCGGGACTGCAGGTCGAGCATGTAGGTGAAGTTCGCCGTCAAGCCCGTCTGGGTGAGCCCCATGTGGAAGCAGTTCGGGAACCCGTGGCTGAGGAAGCCGTTGAAGGTGCGCATCCCGTTGCCCCAGGCGTCCTCGAGCGATCTCCCGTCCCGGCCGTACATGTTGAACTCGGCTCGCCGGACGTACGCCGTCCCCACCTCGAACCCGGTGGCGAAGATCAGGCAATCGAGGGGGTATTCGGTCCCGTCGACGAGGACCCCGTGCTCGGTCATCCGGTCCACGCCCGTGCCGTGGGTGTCGACCAACGTCACGTTGGGCCGGTTGAACGTTGGGAGGTACTCGTCGTTGAAGGTTGGCCGCTTGCACCACTGCCCGAACCACGGCTTGAGCGCCTCCGCCGTTCGGGGGTCCCGTACGGTGTCCTCCACGCGGTCGCGGACCTCGTTCATTTTCTGGAAGTCGGCGATCTCCGCCAGCAGTGTCCGCTCTTCGGCGGACATGCTCGAGTCCTTGTTGCCGAGGAGGTCGCCGAGCTTCTTTAGTGGGCTGGTCCACTTGTCGCGGACCTGGTCCTCCTCGAGCTGGATGCCGTCGAGGAGTGCGGTGAAGTTGCGGTTGCGCTTGGCCTGCCAGCCTGGCTCGAGTTTCTCCACCCACTTGGGGTTGGTGGGGGTGTTGTTCCGCTCGTCCACCGAGGAGGGTGTGCGTTGGAACACGTACAGATGCTCAGCGTGGGCGCCGAGATGGGGGATGGACTGGATCGCTGTGGCGCCCGTCCCGATGATCCCTACCCGCTTGTCTCCCAGCTTGTGGAGGTTTCCGGTGGTGTCCCCGCCGGTGTAGTTGTAGTCCCATCGACTGGTGTGGAACGTGTGGCCCTTGAAGTCCTCGATCCCGGGGATCCCGGGGAGCTTCGGCTTGTTCAGCGGCCCGCTCGACATGATGACGAACCGTGCCCTGAACACGTCGTCCCGATCGGTGGTGACGGTCCAGCGACTGGCCTCCTCGTCCCAGCGGGCCTCCCTGACCCGCGTCTGGAAGCACGAGCGCTCGTAGAGGTTGAACCGCTGGCCGATGCGCTGTGCGTGAGCGAAGATCTCCGGCGCGAAGGAGTACCGTTCCTTCGGGATGTGGTTGGTGTCCTCCAGCAACGGAAGGTACAGATAACCCTCGATGTCGCACTGCGCGCCGGGGTAGCGGTTCCAGTACCAGGTGCCACCGAAGTCGCCGGCCTTCTCCACGATGCGGAAGTCGAGGACCCCGACCTCCTGGAGCCGCACCGCCGCCAACTGCCCCCCGAACCCTCCACCGACGATGAGCACGTCGATGTCTTCGTGCCGTGCGGGCCGCGTGAACCCGGGCTCGACGTAGGGGTCAATGTTGTAGCGGTCGAAGCGCCCCGCGATCATCTGGTACTGGTCGTTCGCGTCCGCTCGCAGCCGCTTGGCGCGCTCGGCGGCGTACTTCTTCCGCAACGCCTCGGGGTCGAAACCCAACTCCTCCGGCGTCGGGATGTGGTTGGGTGATTGCGTAGCTGCGTCGGTCATGAGCCGAAAACTTCCCCTCGTGAGCATCCCCCCGTTCGGTGGACACTTCGATTAGGAGTTGTCTGTGTCTACGAAGAGGAAATCTCGGGGTGGTCGCCCCTCGTTGTACTCGCCGGAGTTCCGGCGGGACGCGGTTGGTCTTGTGCTCGATGAGCAACGCGCGATTACTGATGTGGCCGGTTCTATTGGTGTGAAAGTCGGGACGTTGGGGAACTGGGTTCGCCTTGAGCGGATCGAACGCGGTGACCGCTGCGGGTTGACGGTTGATGAACGCGGCGAACTGGCGGAGCTTCGGGCGGACAACGCCCGGCTGCGGATGGAACGTGATCTCCTCAAACGATCGATGGCTTTTTGGGTGAAGGAGTCGACATCGTGAGCCGCTACGAGAACGTCGATGACCAGAAAGCAGCCGGGTTCCCGGTAACCGCCGCGTGCGCCGCCGCTGGGGTGTCCACCTCCGGGTTCTACGATTGGCACACCCGCCGGTTGTCGG
>JANPEN010000285.1:0-7509 GCA_031422955.1 Acidimicrobiia bacterium | reverse complement strand
CCGACGAACGAGGCCAGTACGCGTCGTACCTGCTCAGCGTGTTGGGCGCCGATGTGATCGCCATCGAACCGCCCGGTGGCTCCTCCAGCCGGCACCGGGCCCCCCTCGATCGCCGCGGCACCTCCCTGGCCCATCTGGCGGCCAACCGGGGGAAGCGCTCCTTGGTGCTGGATCCCGCTTCACGCCAGGATCGAGCCCGGCTGGCGCAACTGGCGGCGGGCGCCGACGTGCTGGTGCAGGCTGGGACCCCGGCGGAGCTGGCGGCCGCACCCTACGACTACGGCCAGTTGATGGAGGCCAACCCCGCACTGGTGGTGGTGTCCATCAGCCCCTTCGGCCAGCGTGGGCCCAAGGCTGATTGGGCCGCTACCGACCTCACCGTGTGGGCCGCCGGCGGCCCGCTGGCCATTTCCGGGGATCCCGACCGGGCACCCGTCCAGGTGTCCGTTGGCCAGGCCTTTTACAACGCTGGGGCCATCGCCGCGGGCGGGGCGTTGTTGGCCCTGGCGGCCAGGGCCCGCACCGGCCGGGGCCAGCATGTGGACGTCTCGGCCCAGGTGGTGGCCATGGCCGCTACCCAGTCGGCCGTGCTCAGCTCATCGGCCCGCTCACCGGGGGTGGCCCGCTCTGGTGGGGGTATCAAGGGGGGCGACATCTTCTTGCGCTTCGTGTACCCAGCCTCGGACGGTTACGTGTCTATCACCCACGTGTTCGGCGCCGCGGTGGGCCCCTTCACCAAGCGGCTGATGGACTACGTCTACGAGGGCGGCGGCTGCGACGAGGCCACCAGGGACAAGGACTGGGTGGCCTACGCCATGGCCCTCAGCGACGGCAGCGAACCCATGGCCGCCTTCGAAGCGGTCAAGGCCCAGGTGGCCGCCTTCACCGCCACCCGAACCAAAGAGCAGCTCTTCCACGACGCGCTGGATCGACGCTTGCTGTTGGCCCCCGTCGCCACCACCGCAGAGGTGTTCGAGTCCGAGCAGTTGGCCGCCCGCCAATACTGGGATGTGATCGAAGGGAAACGATACCCAGGGCCGTGGGCTCGCCTCAGCGCCACCCCGCTGCGCCGAGCCGGCGCCGCCGCCGCGCCCGATGCCCACCGATCTGAGTTGGTAGCGGAGCCGGCGCGTCGCCCCTCGGCCGCCCCGACGCTGGCAGCTGCCGCTCCCGGCGAGCTTGCCGATCCTCGTCCCTTGGCGGGGCTCAAAGTGGTCGATTTCATGTGGGCGGTGGCCGGTCCGACCATCTCCAGAGCCCTGGCCGATGCCGGGGCCACCGTGATCCGGGTGGAATCATCCACCAAGCTCGACGCGGCCAGGGCGTTCCTGCCCTTCTTCGACAACATGGTCGGTGCGGAGAACTCCGCCCTGTACAACAACCTCAGCGCCGGCAAGCTGGGGCTGACCCTGAACCTGTCCCGCCCCGAAGCCCGGGCGGTCGCCAAGGACCTCGTCGCCTGGGCGGACGTGGTGTGCGAGGCCTACTCGCCCAGGGCCATGCGCAGTTTCGGTTTGGACTACGAGCAACTGCGCCTCATCAACCCGTCCTTGGTCATGATGTCGACCTGCCTGTTCGGTCAGGACGGGCCCCTGGCCGGCTTCGCCGGCTTCGGGAATCTGGCCGCGGCGATGACCGGTTTCTATAACGTCACCGGTTGGCCCGACCGCGATCCGGTGGGGCCGTTCGGGGCTTACACCGACTATTCGTCACCACCGGTGGCGCTGGCCACGCTGTTGGCGGCACTGGATCATCGCCGCCGCACCGGCGAGGGCCAGTACATCGACTTCTCTCAGGCTGAATCGGCCCTGCATTTCCTGGCTCCGGCCCTGCTCGATCAGGAGCTGCACGGCCGGGTGGGCGAGCGCCACGGCAACGCCCACCTGGAGTTGTGCCCCCACGGTGTGTTCCCCTGCGCCGGGGAGGACCGGTGGGTGGCGGTGGTGGCCCAGAGCGAAACGGCCTGGGTCAGCCTGGCCGGCTTGCTCGACCGCGACGATCTGGCCGCGATGTCCGTCGCCCAGCGGCTGGCCCACCGCCAAGAGTTGGAAGACGTGCTCAGCACTTGGACGGCGCAACGTTCCGCGGCCGAGGCCGAAGCGGCCTGCCAGGAGGTGGGGGTGGCGGCTCATCAGGTGCAGAACTCGCCCGAGCTGATGGTGGATCCGCAGTTGGCGTTCCTCGAGCACTGGGTCACCGTGCAACACGCCCTGCATGGCCCCACCGTGGTCGAGGCCTCCCGGGTCCGGCTATCGGAAACGCCCATCGGGCCGGTGAAAGCGGCCCCGATGCTGGGGGAGGACACCTTCAGCGTGCTCAGCGACGTACTGGGCTATGACGAGGACCAAATCGCCGAGCTGGCCGCCGCGGAGATCTTCGACTGAGCGTGGGATTTGGTCCCTCAGCCGGCCACCGGCTGGGGACGGGCGAGGTCGCGCAGGTCGTTGTTCGGCCGGCGATCCCCGGCTAGCCAACGGTTTAGCTCGTCGTGGGCGTCGGCCTGGCGCCGCGTGTTGATGGCCTCCACATCGGCCGCGTCGACGGTGAACTCCACCGTCAGCCCATCAGGATCGACCACGTAGAGCGAGCGGCAATAGCCGTGGTCCACCACCCGATGGCGGATCTCGGCGGTGTCGAGACGAGCGATGAGATCGGCCTGGCCGGCGGCGTCGACCTCGAGGGCAATGTGGTTGAGCGATTGGGGGGCGGAGTTGGCCAGCTCGGCATGGTCGGCAGCGTCGGCGAACTGGAAGAACGCCAGCGCCGAACCGTCGGCCAGGGCGAAGAAGGTGTGGCAGTACTCGCGCTCCTTGCCCCGCACGTTCTCCACCTCACACCAGGTGGCCACGAGCGGCATGCCCAGCACGTCTTCGTAAAAGTGACGGGTCCGGGCCTGGTCGGCGACAACGAAAGCGTTGTGGTGCAGACGTCTCGGGGCGGGCTGGTGGTTGACCGACATGGGTCTCCCTTTCTGCAGAGTTGGGGCGGGACGGTGGAAACAGCCGGGACAGCCGGGACCGTCGGGCTCTGCGTGCAGTTTCGCACGGGCCACGCCGCTGCGCTCGGCGTCTACGCTGCTGCCATGTCCGCGCAGCACGCCGGCCCTGGACCGGTCCCGGTCTGCCTGGTCGGGCCCCGAATGATGTTCCCCGCCCGATCCGTCGAAGCTTTTCGCGCCGCCAACCCGCAGCTGCAGGTGCACTGGGTGGATTACACCGAACCCAACGAGCTGCGGGTGGCCCGATCCGTGGGTCGGGTCGGACCGAGCGAAGCTGCCCTGGAGCCGCCGCTGAGCGAGACGGATCGGGCCGCGCTGGCGAAAGCGGTCGCGCTGATCGCCCTCGACCTGCCCGGAAACATCGCCGAGCTGGCCCCCAAGCTCCGCTTTGTGCAGGCCGTCGGCGCCGGTATCGAATGGCTGGTGGCCCACCGCCTCGACGTCGAAGGGGTCACGCTGTGCCGGGCCAGCGGGGTGGCGTCCAGCTCGATCGCCGAGTTCGTTCTGGCCAGGGTGCTGGAGGTGGCCAAGCACACCCGCCGCTTGGAGCAGCAACAGCGCGACCATGTCTGGGAGCGCCGCAACGGCTCGACGCTGGCCGGTGCCACCTTCGGTGTAGTCGGCCTCGGCGCCATCGGACGTGACTCCGCCCGCCTGGCTCGAGCGTTTGGGATGCGCATCGAGGCCTGCCGACGTTCGGCCCAGCCTGGTGATGTAGACCCCGACGTGGACCGACTGTGGCCGGCCGCCGAGCTCGATCAGCTGCTGGGCGGTTGCGACGTGGTGCTGTGCTCGGCTCCCGCGACCGCGGCCACCGAGCGCCTATTCGACGCGGCGCGCTTCGCAGCCATGCGCGCCGGTGCCACCTTTGTGAACATCGCCCGCGGCTCCCTCGTGGATGAGGCCGCGCTGGTGGTGTCGTTGCGATCGGGCCATCTGGGGGCCGCGGTGATCGACGTCGCCTCCCAAGAGCCGCCACCGGCGGATCATCCCTTCTGGGATGCCCCCAACCTCTATTTTTCTCCACACTGCTCGGCCAGTTTCGAAGGCTACACAGAACGTCTTTTTAGACTCTTTCTAGATAATCTTGCATGTATTCAAAATGGGATCCCACCCTCGAACGTGGTCGATCCCGGGCGCGGGTATTGATAGACATTCAGTGCGCCGCGTGGTCGTTGCCACGATGCGCTTCCGGATGGCTACCCCGGTCGAAGCAGCGGCCGGCTCCAGCTCCCGCAGCGGCAAGCGGGTGTGCCGACCGCCGAACCGGCCCGGCTCCATGGACACCTCGGTTCGAAGCTGTCGAGCTGGCTGGGTTACGGAGCAGCCAGCTGAGCCTGCCTTTCTGACGGAATCCCAGCGTCGCGGCAAGGGGTCCCAGGTTGCCTGGCGGGCCCCCGCCGCGTCCGGTCCTCCCCGATGCCATCCCGCGGGGTTCGCAGGGCGGCCCGCAACGCTAGGGTGACGGATGTCTCAGCCGCATGCGGCCAGGGGTGCGGCCAGGGGAAACGAGGGATGCTGATGGATCAGGCGTTGATTATCGAAGACCCGGCAACGTCCACGTTCCGGGTGAACCGGCGGGCGCTGGTCGACCCCGAAGTGCTCGAGGTCGAACGTCAGAAGATCTTCGAAACGGTCTGGCTGTACCTCGGTCACGTCAGTGAGGTGGCCGAGCCGGGCGATTACCTCAACCGCAGTCTGGCCGGCCGATCCTTGATCCTGTGCCGCGATGACGCCGGCGAGGTGCGGGTGTGGCTCAACAGCTGCACCCACCGCGGCGCCACCGTCTGTCGAGAGGCACAGGGTCATGGCCGTTTCCTCAAGTGCTTCTACCACGCTTGGACCTTCGACCTGGCCGGCACGCTCGTATCATTGCCTGACGAGGAGGCCTACGGTCCCGGCTTCGACCGCTCGTCCTTAGCGCTCAGCGCCCCGCCGCGTACCGAGATCTACCGGGGCTTCGTGTTCGTGTCGTTCAACCCCGCGGTGGTGAACCTCAACGAGTACCTCGGCGGCGCCAAGGAGTACCTCGATCTGGTCTGTGACCAGGCCGAGGCGGGCATGGCGGTGCTGCCGGGCACGCAGGAGTACTCCATCCGGGCGAACTGGAAGCTGTTGGTGGAGAACTCCATCGACGGCTACCACGCCATGCCCACCCACGCCACCTACATGGAGTACCTGCTGGGCGCCATGAAGAAGGCTTCGGAGGAAAGCGGTGAGGCCATGCCGCCCCTGGTCATCCAGGGCGGCGGCAAGGATCTGGGCAACGGCCATGCGGTCATCGAGTATGGCGCCCCCTGGGCCCGCCCGGTCGCTCGCTGGGCGCCACCGTTGGACCCGGCGTTGCGGCCTCGTATCCAGGCCCGCCGGGCGGAGCTGGTGGCCACCCACGGCGAGGCGTGGGCTGCCCGCATGTGTGACACCAGCCGCAACCTGTTGATCTTCCCGAACCTGATCGTGAACGACATCATGGCGGTGACCATCCGCACCTTCGAGCCGATGGCCCCCAACCTCATGCACGTGCGGGCGTGGGAGTTGGCTCCCATCGGGGAGGACCCGGTGCTGCACGAGGTCCGCCTCGACAACTTCTTGACCTTCCTGGGTCCGGGTGGGCTGGCCACACCGGACGACGTCGAGGCGTTGGAGTGTTGCCAGCGGGGTTTCTCCACCTGGAAGGAGCTGGCTTGGTCGGACATCTCGCGCGGTATGGGCAAGGAGCACCCGGGGATCACCGACGAGTTGCAGATGCGGGCATTCTGGCGCCGCTGGCATGACTTGATGCACGCCGATCCAGCCGATCAGTCCGGTGCGGGGAACCATCTGCGGGTCGTCGCCAGCCGATGAGCGCCGCCGACATGGACACAAGCGTGCTGTCACGGTTTGAGGCCGAGGAGTTCCTCTACGAGGAGGCCGATCTGCTTGATGGCTGGCAACTGGAAGAGTGGTTGGCATTGTGCACCCAGGACGTGGTGTACGAGGTGCCCTCCACCACCCATCCGCACGGCGCCGCCAATGCGAGCCTGTTCCTGGTCCATGACGATCGCTACATGCTGGAGTCCCGTGTGCAGCGACTGCTGTCGCGTAACGCCCACGCGGAGAACCCGCGCTCTCGCACTCGTCGCCTGATCACGAACGTACGGGTTGGTATGGCGGCGGGGGTCCTCGAGCGGCCGGATGAGCATGCGGTGCGGGCATCGTTCCACGTCATGCGCTTCCGCAACGACGAAGTGCACCAATACGTCGGGCGTTACACGTACCGCCTGCGTTCCACCGACAACGGCCTGCAGATCGCCTACCGCCGGGCCACCCTCGACGCCGACTCCCTCCGCCCTGGCGGCGGCAAGGTTTCGATCCTGCTGTGATCTGAGGTCTGAGTAGAAAGCTCTGGGCCAGACACGCAGGAGGACCCGGGAGCCGAGGACCGTTCCAGCAGGGCCGCCCTGACGGGCCGTGCCTACGCCGGTGTGCCAGGCCGGCTCGCTCGTCGCCCGCACCGAGTGCGTGTCAGCCGTCGCTGGGATGGCGTGCCGCGTAGGTGGGGAATTGGCCGGTGGTGGCCATGACCCCACCGTCGACCGGTAGGGCCACGCCGGTGATGAAGGATGCGTCGGGGGAGAGCAGGAACGCTACGGCGGCGGCCAACTCGGAGGCTTCGCCCCAGCGGTTCATGGGAACGATCCGGCGCACGGTGTCATCGGCGTCGGGGCGGGCCTGCATGCCGGCAGTCATTCCGGTCTTGGTGGGCCCGGGACACACCGCGTTGACCCGGATGCCCTCGTGGGCCACGTCGAGCGCGATCGATTTCGCCATGTTGATCACTGCCGCTTTCGACGCGTTGTAGGTCCAACCGCCGGGGTCCGCGGCCAGGCCGGAGGTGGAACCGGTCACCACGATGGCCCCGCCGCTGACCTTGCGCAGGGCCGGCAGAGCCGCCCGCATGCCCAGCGCCACCGCTCGGACATTGACCTCGATCACCTTGTCGAAAACCGACATGGGTAGGCGGTCGACCAGACCGAAGCCGGGGATGCCGGCGTTGAGGAACACGCCGTGCAACGCCCCGAAGTGCTCCTCGGCGGCGGCGACCATTTCCTCGTTGGTCTCTTCGAGCGTCACGTCACCAGCCACCGCGACGACCCGGTCGACCGCGCTGGTCCAGGCGAGGGCGTCCGCGCTGAGATCTACCGCCACCACACTGGCCCCGTCGGCCACCAGCCGCTCTACCGTGGCCCGTCCGATGCCCGACGCTCCGCCGGTCACCGCATACACCCTGTCCCGATTGCTGCTCATGGGTGCAGACCGTAGGCGCGCCGCAGGCTCAACGCCGGGGATGGCGGCCGGGGCCGGCTCAGCCCTGAACGTCGCCTTGGCGTTGACGGGTGACGTCGAGGGAGGGCATGCGTTTGCGGGAGCCGAAGGGGTTGTCCTTGTCGAAGAAGGCGCCACCCAGGCTGGCCAACAGGTAGGACGCGTGGCCGGCGGCGATGGCGGCCCGGAAACCCTGGGCGTCTTGG
>JANPEN010000284.1:0-7177 GCA_031422955.1 Acidimicrobiia bacterium | reverse complement strand
TGCGCCTCCGGGTCCCGGAGATCCGCCGACACGCGGTCCCCGGCGGTGAGCAGGACGAGGTCGTGAACGACCAATTCCGCGGCCTCGTTCTCCAGCGCCGCCCCGTCGCGCAGGACCATGGCGCGGCGAGGCAGCAGGTCGCTCAGGCGCTCGGCGGCGTGTTCGGCCCGGGTCTCCTGGACGAAGGCGAAAACGCCGTTCACAACGATCACGACGAAGATGGCGACGCCGAGCTGGGGCAGGTTGGCGATGAAGGCGAGCACGCCGGCGACCCACAGCATGAGCGCGAAGAAGTGCACCATCTGAGCTGCGAGCCGGCGCCACGCCGGCGGCGGCCGGGGGGACGGCAAGACGTTGGGGCCGTCGAGAACCAGACGAGCCCTGGCATCCACGGAGCGCAAACCCTCCGCCCTGCCACCCGTCACGTCGGGCACAGCTCTAGCTCCTGACTTTGGCCGAGCATGGAGACCAGAAGCTGTTTCGCCACGCCGAGGCGGTCACCAATGAGGGGGTCACCGAGGGACAGCTCAGCTTGGAGGACGAATGACCGTCACCGGACAGTGGGCGTGGTGCACGCACTGGGAACTCACCGACCCCAACAGCAGATCGGCGAAACCGCCGTGACCCCGGGATCCGACCACGAGCAGCTGCGCCCCACGGGAAGCTTCGACGAGAGCATGCCCCGCGCCGCCCTCCAGCACCGTGCGCTTGATCCTCTGGCGCCCCGCCTCGTCCGGGCAGGCTGTTAGGACGGCGGATTCCAAGCGCTGCCGAGCGCCCTCCCCCAGGACCGCGGGATCGAGGCCGATAAGCCCGGCGCCGCCGGAGAAGCCGTCGGTGGCCATGACGGGATACGTCCAGGTGATGATGGCCTCGACCGACCATCCCTCGCGCAGGCTTGCCTCTTCCATCGCCCACCGCAAGGCCAAAATGCTCTGCTCAGACCCATCGACCCCGACAACGATTCGACCCATTGTTCTTCGCTCCTCGTCAGAGGCGTCCCGGATGGGTCCTCACTTGTGGGCGCACCCTACCGGCGCACCGCACCCTCCTCGGTCCCTTCTTGTCCCAATGAGTGTTCCGCACCTACCGCGGCGGTGCCGCGATCTGGTCCGGTGGGATTTCACCGCGCTCGAAGGCAGTCAGGTTGGCGACCGTGGTCGCGGCGATCTGCTCGAGGGCCTGCACGGTGAAGAACGCCTGGTGTCCGGTGATGAGCACGTTCGGAAAGGTGAGCAGCCGGCTGAAGACGTCATCATCGATGACCGTGTCGGACAGATCCTCAAAGAACAGCCCGGCTTCTTCTTCGTAGACGTCGAGGCCGAGATAGCCGAGCTTGCCACTCTTGAGCGCATCTATGGCGGCGACGGTGTCAACCAGTGCACCGCGGCTGGTGTTGATCAGCATCACCCCGTCGTGCATCTGCGCCAGGCCTTCGCCGTTGATCAAGTGGTGCGTGTCCGTCGTGAGCGGACAGTGCAACGACACGATGTCAGCGGCACCGAGAAGCTCGCCGAGTTCCACGTAGCGCACCCCGAGGCGCTGACAGGCCTCGCTGGGAAAGGGGTCGACCGCGAGGACCCGACAGCCGAAGCCGACCATGATTTGCGCGAACACGGCACCGATCTGTCCGGTTCCCACCACCCCCACGACCCGATCGTGCAGATCGAAACCGAGGAGCCCGCTCAGCGAGAAGTTGTTCTCCCGGACACGGTTGTAGGCCCGATGCAGCTTCCGGTTCAACGCCAGGATAAGGCCGACCGCGTGCTCCGCGACGGCATACGGGGAGTATGCAGGGACTCGGGTCACGGTGATGCCGAAATCGGCCGCCGCAATCAAATCGACATGATTGAACCCAGCCGATCGAAGGGCGACAAGACGTACGCCTTGCTCCGCCAGGCGTCCCAGCACGTCAGCGCTGAGATCGTCGTTCACGAACGCGCAGACCGCGTCCGAGCCTGCGGCAAGCGCCGCGGTGGTGGCAGTGAGCCGCGGTTCCAGGAAGAGGAACTCGTGCCGGCCGCGCCCACCGGCGACGAGAAACTGTTCGTCGTACGGTTTGGTGCTGAACACCGCAACGTTCATGCGGTCTCCTGCACGCTGATCGAAAGGGTCACTCGGCGCGGGAAACGGCTTGGCGAACAGCGACGAAGCTGTCCGGTGTCACCGAGATCGAGTCGATCCCGATCTCGACAAGCAACTGGGCAAAGTCGGGATGATCACTCGGTGCCTGACCACACAGGCCAACGACGCGTCCACGCCGGTGGGCGACCTCCACGAGCTCCTTTATCAGTGCCATCACCGCGGCGTTGCGCTCGTCGAACTGCGGTGCGAGGCGTTGAGAATCTCGATCGATGCCCAACACGAGCTGCGTCAGGTCGTTGCTTCCGATCGAGAATCCGTCGAAACGATCACAGAACTCGTCGGCCAGCAAGAAGTTCGAAGGGATCTCCGCCATCACGAACACCTGCAGGCCGTTGTCCCCACGACGCAAACCTTCTTCGGCCATGACCGCCAGCACCCGGTCCGCCTCATCGAGGGTGCGGCAGAACGGCACCATCACGATGACATTGGTAAATCCCATCTCATCGCGAACCTTCCGCAACGCCTCGCACTCGAGCGCGAAACCGGCGCGGTAGCCGGGGTCGTAGTAGCGGCTGGCGCCGCGCCAGCCCAGCATCGGATTGGCCTCCGAGGGCTCGAACTGGGCACCGCCGATCAGCGCGGCGTACTCATTGGTCTTGAAGTCGCTCAACCGAACGATGACAGGTTTCGGGAACAGCGGCATGGCGATCCCGGCGATCCCCGCAGCGAGGCACCCGACGAAGAAGCTAGGGGGAGACTCGAAACCACGGCAGCGCCGACGGATATCGTCACGAGTGCGCTCGTCGGCAACCGCGTCGATGTTGGCCAGGGCCATGGGGTGAACCTTTATTTGGCTTCCGACGATGAACTCCGTACGAGCCAGACCGACTCCGTCCGCGCCGAGATTCCACCAACGCGTCGCCGCTGTCGGGTCACCGAGGTTGAGCATCACCTTGGTGCGTGTCCGGGGTAGGTCCTCGAGCTTGATCTCGATCTCTGTGTAGTCGGCGGCCCCTGCGTAGATGTGACCGATTTCCCCTTCAGCACACGAGACCGTGACGATCTGGCCGTCCTCGAGCACGGCGGTGCCGTCCCCGGTGCCGATAACCGCAGCAACCCCCAGTTCCCGGCTGACAATCGCAGCGTGGGAGGTTCGTCCTCCGCGATTTGTCACGATGGCGGCGGCCTGGCGCATGATCGGCACCCAATCGGGGTCGGTCATCTCGGTCACCAGCACCGAGCCCGGTATAAAGCTTGCGACCTCGGCGCTGCTGGTTATCTTCTGCACCGGCCCGATGGCGACGCGCTGGCCGATGGCGATCCCGCTCACCAATCGCGGACCAGTGCTGTTGAGTGTGTAGGACGTCAACGTGGCCTGGAGCCGCCGGGCCTGCACCGTCTCGGGTCGGGCCTGGACGATGAACAGCTCGCCCGTGTGACCATCCTTCGCCCACTCGATGTCCATCGGCCGCTCGTAGTGGTCTTCGATAACAACAGCCCACCGGGCCAGCTGCAGCACCTCGTCGGACGTGAGCACGAAACAACCACGCTCCTCTTCGTCGGTCCCAACACTCGACGTTCCACCAGCCTCCGGGTTGTAAACCGTCTTCTCCGCCTTCTCGCCGAGCGTTCTGGAGATCAGCGGGCGGAGGCCGCTGATGGCCAGGAGCGGCTTGAAGACGGTGTAGCGGTCAGGGCTGACTGTTCCTTTCACAACGGACTCCCCGAGGCCCCACGCCGCATCGATTTGTACGACATCGGGAAACCCGGTCTCGGTATCCAAGGTGAACATCACCCCTGCAGCACCCAGGTCGGAGCGAACCATGCGTTGCACTCCGACCGACAACGCCACCTTCAGGTGCCCGAAGCCGTGCGTATCGCGATAGCTGATCGCCCGGTCCGTGAACAGCGATGCCATGCACGCACGCACTGCATCGAGGACACCCCGCTCCCCCGTCACGTTGAGGAAGCTCTCGTGCTGACCGGCGAAGCTGGCCTCGGGCAAATCTTCCGCGGTTGCACTGCTGCGAACGGCGACACCGAGGTCGGCTACGCCTGCCTCGTTCGACAGACGCCCGTAAGCCGCGGCGATGGCAGTGGTCAGCTCGTCGGGGAACGTGGCCCCAGCGATCAAACCACGTATCGCATCCCCGACGGAGTGCAGCGCGGCGGGATCTGTGCGGGCGCCGTCCAGCAGCCGGCCGATCGGAGCCACCAGGTTGTTGGCGTCGAGCATCGCCCGGTAGGCCGCCGCAGTGACCGCGAAACCGTCCGGTACACGGATCCCGACGCCGGATAGGGACGAAAACATCTCGCCCAGCGACGCATTCTTGCCACCGACCGTCTGGATGTCGGTTGCGCCGAGGTCGCAGAACCACTTGACCATCGGCGAAGCGGGAGAGAGCTCCGAGTCAGCTGCCATGCAGCCCACCCTACGGTTAAGCCTGGGTCTTTCTCGCGGGCTCAGGGCCGGCGCCTCCGTGGACGCCCCGTCGGTTAAGCGAGGCATCCGTACCCGTTCGCGACTATTCGAGATGGCTCGGGTGACGGGTGCCTTTCCCCGCGGCCTGGGGCGTCGCTGAACACCGGGCGCCGAACCGGCGCTCAAGGCGCAAGGTCGTCGCGGTGGTAGATCTGCATGGCGGACTCGATGCCGTCGTCGAGGATCCTTTCGACCGCGTCCGCCGCGCGGGCCACGGCCACGTCGAGCAGCAACCGGTCCGCCTTGGCGGGCCGGCCCAGCACCCAATCCACGCCCTGACCGGGGGGTTTGCCGATCCCGATGCGGACCCGGGAGAAGTCCGCGTGGTGGAGGTGGGCCTGGATGGATTTCAGGCCGTTGTTGCCGGCCAAGCCGCCGCCCCGTTTGAGGCGGATCCGGCCGGGCTCCAGGTCCAGCTCGTCGTGCACGATGAGCAGAGCGTCGGGGGATTCGATGCCGTGGCGGCGGCACAATTGCCCAACCGCCCGGCCCGACTCGTTGTAAAAGGTGGTGGGAAAGGCCAACGTGACCCGCTTGGACCCGATCCGGGCCTCGCCGACCAGGGCGTTTTCACGCGACCGTTTCAGCGGGCTGTGGTGACGCCCGGCCAGTAGCAGGACGACCTCGAGGCCGACGTTGTGGCGGGACCCGGCGTAGATTTCGCCGGGGTTGCCCAGCCCCACCACGAGCAGATCGGCCGGCGTGCCCCGCCGGGCCCCCTCACCCCTTGCCGTCACCTTCCGCAGCACCAGAATCGCCCTCTGCGCCTTCACTCTCGCCGGAGCCACCCATGTCGCCGTCACCCATGATCGAGGCCAAGACGGTATCGGGGTCGGTCTCGGTGGTCACGCCGGGGGGCAGGACCAGATCGCTCAGGAGGATCTCGCCTCCTTCGCCCAGGCCCGACACATCGATGGACATCTCAGCGGGAATCGAGCCGGGCTTGGCGGTGACCTCCAGGCGGTGGGTGACCAGCAGCACCTTGTCCGACAGGGAGGCGGGCAGGTCCTCGATCCCTGACAGCACCAGGGAGATCTCTACCGTGACCATCACGTCGGGGTCCACCGCCAGGAAGTCGACATGAATCACGTCACGGCGCACCGGATGGCGCTGCAGCTCCTTGACCAGGGTCAGGTGCTCCTTGCCGGCTACCAGCAGGCGGATGGGGGCGGCCAAGCCGCCGTCGGCGTTGAGGGCCCGGCGCAGGGCCGGCCACTCCACCGCCAGGGAGACGGGCTCCATACCCATGCCGTACAACACGCCGGGGACAATGCCCTCGCGGCGCAGACGCCCTGACGAGCGCGAGCCCTGCTGGCGTCCGGTCTGAGCTTCCAGCACCTGGGACATGGGCTGTTCTCCTCGTCGGGTCGGTAAACGGCAGATCATCGTAGCGGCCCGGGCCGCCGGGAACGCCATCGGCTTGCTCGGGGCTTGCTCGGGGCTAGCTCTGGTTCTGGCCGTCGAAGATCTCGCTGACCGAGCTGTCTTCGAACACCGCCCGGATGGCGTCACCGATGAGGGAGGCCACCGACAGCTGCACAATCTTGTCCAGCTGCTTTTCGGGGGGTAGGGGCAGGGTGTCCGTCACCACCACCTTTTCGATGACGGAGTTCTTCAACCGGTCGATGGCGGGGCCTGACAACACGGCGTGGGTGGCGGCCGCCAGAACCCGGGCGGCCCCGGCCTTGGTCAGCTGTTCCGCCGCCGCCACCATGGTCCCGGCCGTGTCGATCATGTCGTCGATGAGCACGCAGGTGCGGCCCTCAACCTCGCCAACCAGGGCCATTGCCTCGACGGAGTTCTTCTCCATCTTGCGCCGTTGCTTGTAGACGAAGGCCAACCCGGCGTGCAGGGCGTTGGCATAGCGGGCGGCCACCTTGACCCTGCCGGTGTCGGGGGAGACCACGACCAGGTCATCGCCGTACTGGCGCAGGTAGTTGACCAAAACCGGCATGGCCGTGAGATGGTCGACGGGGCCGTTGAAGAACCCCTGGATCTGGCCGGAGTGCAGATCCACCGACAGCAGCCGTTTGGCCCCTGCGGTCTCGAACAGGTTGGCCACCAGCCGAGCCGTGATGGGCTCGCGGCCGGAGGACTTGCGGTCTTGGCGGGCGTAGCCGTAGAAGGGCATGACCACGGTGATGCGCTTGGCCGAAGCCCCCTTGGCCGCGTCGACCATGATCAACTGCTCCATCAGGGCATCGTTGAGGGAACCGGCGTCGCTGTTGCAGTGGGTCTGGATGATGAACAGATCAGCGCCGCGGATGGACTCCTCGAAGCGGCAGTGGATCTCCCCGTTGGCGAAGTTGGCCGTGTTGGGGTTGAGCAACTCCACGCCGAGATGGCCGGCAATGCTCTCGGCCAGGGATCGGTTGAACCGACCCGACACCAACTGCAGGCGCTTGTTCGCAGGTAGCGTAGCCATGCGGCTCATTGAGGTACTCCCGGTGCGACAACTGGACAGCTCGGGCGACCCCGATGATCCGGACAACCGGCCCAGCTTGGCAGATCCGCCCCCGCGCCGTCCCAGCCGCCCCGCTCACTCCTCGGTCATCGTCACCGTGGTGAAGGCCCCAACGAGGCTGCCGGCGGGAACCTGGGCACCGGGTT
>JANPEN010000283.1:0-5906 GCA_031422955.1 Acidimicrobiia bacterium | reverse complement strand
CCACGCCACCGACCCGCCCAGGCCGGGTTGCTTGACGAAAATGGCGTCGTTGTAGGGTACGAAGTCGGCGCCGTTAACGGCCTCGGCGATGGCCAGCAGTGTGGGGTGGCCGTAGAGGCGCAACGCCGCCGGCATGGCTTGGCACATGCCGAACATGAGGAAGACGACATCCTCGGGGGCACCTTGGTCGGGCACCGCCTCGGCCATCTTGGTGGGATGACGGCCGGCCAAAGCGTCGGTACCGCCCCACGGGTCCGACAACGGTTTGACCATCAGGTAGGGCTGCACGGCGAAGTCCAGGCCCAACGCGGGCCGACCCGACCCATCGACCTTGGCCCCGCGCCGTACGGGGGCCCGATCGATCATGTCGGTAGCACCGGCGCGTAAGGCGGCCAACTCGTCGGCTCCGACAACTCCTTCGAACACATAAAAACCGTGCTCCCAGTAGGCGGCCAGGATGTCGGGGTGGAGGCGGTGGTGCTCGTCGAAACGAGCTGGGCCCCGGTTGTCGAGTGCGGCGGCACGCTGTTCACCGTCGCGGCAGTATGCGGCCATGTCCGCGGCGTGTTCCGCACGGGTCAATTCGTTGACGTTGCTCATGTACCTATCTCCCCGGTTAGAACTCGATGACTTGGCGGCCACGGGCGCCACCCGCTTCGAGGGCGCGGTGGGCGTCGGCGGCTTGTTCGGCGGGAAAGGTCTGCGCCACCCGCATGGTGATCAGGCCATCCTCGGTTTGGCGGCGTAGCTCGTCGAGCTTGGCGTGCTCGCGCCGGTAGGTGAAAACCATGGTGGCGGTGAAAGAGATATCTCGCTGGGCGTCGCCCTTGAAGCCGCGGACCGACGTGAATGCTCCCCCGTCCCGCACCGCGCCAATGACCTGGCCGTTCTGCACCGAACCGTCAGCCAGACCGTCGACCCCATCGGGGTAGTGCTCCCGTACGTGAACGGCGAACTGCTCGCCGCGAGGCAGGACGAGGTCCGCCCCCAGCTGCTTGACCAACTCCGTATCAGCCTCGGACGCGTCGGCGATGACCACGAGCCCGTCCGCCTTGGCCAACTGCACCATGTAGCCGCCGTAGGCTCCGGCCGCGCCGGTCACGGCCAGGGTCTGGCCCGGCTGCAACGCGAGCAGATCGAGTGACTGTCGGGCGGTCAGTCCGTTCATGGGCAAGGTCGACGCCTCGGCGTGGGAAGACCCGGCGGGGGCCCTGGTCACGGACTCGGCCGCGAGCACGATGCTCTCGCGGTACGCACCGTGGGCGCCCCTCGGCACGACGATGGCCATGGCCCGATCACCCACTGCGATGCCGGTGTTGACCCCTTCACCCACCTCGTCGATCACCCCGGCGGCATCCATGCCAGGCACGTAGGGAGGCGGGTCCGCCTTCTGCGCGTCGGCCCGGTCTCCGTTACGGACATAGGTGTCGGTCGGGTTGACCGTCGCCGCGTGAACCCGCAACCGCACCTGTCCCGGACCGGCATGCTCCTCGGGAACATCCACGATCTCCAACACCTCTGGGCCACCGAACCGCGTAACACCAACTGCTCGCATAGCCGCAGCGTAGATCGGCCGACCCCCACGCGCCCGAGGCTCTGCCCTAACCTGACGGCGATGTCAAGATTGCACCCCACCTTCGCCCCGCTGGCGCACCGCGACTACCGGCTCCTATGGCTCGGCTCCACCGTGGCCACCACCGCCTTCATGATGTCCTTCATGCTGGTGCCCAGCGTGGCCTTTCAGATCACCGGCAGCAACGCGGCGGCCGGCCTGGCCCAGATGGGATCGGGGATCGGCATGTTCATCGTGTCCCCCATCGGCGGGGTGATCTCGGATCGCATGCGCAAGAAGCCGCTGGTGCTGATGGGCCAGGCGGTTCCCGCCGTCGTCATCTTGATTACCGGCATCTTGATCCTGACCGACCACATCACCGTCCCACTGCTGACCATCGCCACCCTCATCATGGGCCTGGGTTTCGCCTTCATGGGCCCCGCCCGCCAAGCCTGGGTGGCAGAACTGGTGCCCCGAGAGCTGTTGCCCAACGCCATTGCCCTCCAACAGATCGCCCAGAACATCTCCCAAGTGGCCGGTCCCCTCCTTATAGCAATACTGGTAGGTACGGTATTGGGTATCGGCCGTACCTACCTGTTCATGGCATCGTTGTTTCTGATCGTGCTGCCCATCACCACCAGCCTGCCCAACACCGAACCGGCGGTGAAGGAGCGACGCCCGGTGCGCACCGAGATGGCCGCGGGGTTTCGCTACGTCTGGAGCGAACCGCGTCTGCGCACCTTGTGGCTGGGCTTCGTAGGCATTGTGGTGTGCGGTTTCGCCTTCCAAACCCTGCTGCCCGGGCTGCTGAGCGAGGAGTTGGGTCGAACCCCGAAGGACGTCGGCGTGATCTTCCTGGCTTTGGCTATGGCCGGGCTGGTGGTCAGCGTGCCCCTCGCCGGCGTGGTGCGCACGGAGCGGGCCTGGCCGGTGCTGCTGACCGTTGGTTTCGTGATGTCCCTCGGCTTCGTGTTGCTGTCCCAGGCTCCGACCTATGGTCTGGCCATCGCCGCCGCGGTGCCACTGGGAGTGGGTCGAGCGGGGTTCATGCTCATCAACAGTTCGCTGCTTATGTCCAACGCCGAACCGGCGTACCACGGCCGGGTCATGTCCTTGGCCATGATGGGTTTCGGTTCCCAGGCGTTGCTGGCACCGGTGTGGGGAGCGCTGGCGGATTGGCTGGGCGTGCGAACGACCCTGCTCATCGTCGGCCTGGTCGCCGCCACCGTCACCAGCCTGGTCGGGCTGAGCTGGGTGCGCATCCGAGCGGTGCCGGCCACTCCCCTGGCCGTCAGCGTCGCCTCCTAACCGGGTCCAACTGGGTGGACAGTTTCAGTCGTACTTGTTCACCATGCGCACGCTCAGGCCCAACATCAGCGCCATGGCCACCGCCACGACCGCGAATCCCTTGGCCAGGGCGGGGCCGTGGAAGCCTTGCAGGATGAGCGAACGGGCCGCTTCCATCACGTAGGTAACAGGGTTGAGGGTGGCCGCGATCTCCATCGGGCGGGTGAGCTGATTGCGGGGAACGAAGTTCGGCGTGAGGAAAAGCAACGGGAAGAAGACCATGCTGGCACCCTGTGTGGCCGCCGCGCTGCGGCTCTTGAGGGCGATCAGCTGCATGAACCCGCTGAACACCATGGCCCACAAGGCCACCATCACGACCAACACGAGGAAACCGGGAATCCCTGACGCGATGCGGATGCCGAACACCAGCGCCAACAGCACCATCACGGTGCCCACCGCCAGCGTTTTGACGAACTCGGCGTAGAGACGCCCAAGGATGAGGGCCATGCGCGAGATGGGCGTGGCCCGCAGCTTGTCGAAGTACCCGCCCTCGATCTCTTCAACCAGGTACAGCGCCGCGCTGCCAAATGATGCGGAAAGCAGCAGCGACGCCGGCAGCTGGAAGGCGCCGTAGTTCTGGCCTTCGAGGAAGGGGGTGTCCCCTGACGGGAAGATCCGCGCTGCCTGGCCCACGTTGACCACCAGAAAAAACAGCGGGATGAACATGGTGGGCAGCAACGAATCCGGTGTTCGTATCGCCTCTCGGATGGCTCGCCCGCCCAGCACCAGCGAGTCACGGGCCGCTCCCATGGGGCCTCGGTGGGCGACGGTCAGGGACCGGGGTGGGGTTTGGGTCACGGTGGTCATGCTCAGACCTCTTTCACTTCGCCGGCTACCCGTTCGCGGGTGCGGCCCGTTGCGTCGAGGAACACGTCGTCCAGGCTCGGTTCGGCGGTGAGACCCAAGCGGTCAACCAGATCTTGCTTGAGGGCGGCGGGCGTACCTTCCCGTATGATGAGACCGTCGTCGATGATGGCCAGGCGGTTGCAGAGCTGGTCGGCCTCTTCGAGGTACTGGGTGGTCAGAAAAACGGTGGTTCCGCGCTGGTTGATGCGCCGTACCTCGTCCCACACGGTCAGGCGGCTGGCCGGGTCGAGACCGGTGGTGGGTTCGTCGAGGAACAGCACCTCGGGTTCGTGCACCAACGCGGAGGCCAGGTCCAACCGGCGCTTCATGCCCCCCGAGTAACCCTTCACCCGCCGGTCGGCCGCGTCGAGCAGGTCGACGAGGTCGAGTAACTCCTGGGCCCGTGTCCTGGCGTCCGCCGTGGTCATCCCGAACAGGCGGGCCTGCAGGGTCAGGATCTCGCGGCCGGTCTGACGGGGATCCAGCCCGGCCTCTTGCAAGGCCACGCCGATCTTGCGCCGAGCGCCGTGGGGATCCTCGGCCACATCGACGCCGCCCACGTAGGCCTTGCCTGCACTCAAGGTCATGAGCGTGGTCAACATGCGCACCGTGGTCGACTTACCGGCGCCATTCGGGCCGAGAAAGCCGAACACCTCGCCAGGGGCCACGTCGAGGTCGACCCCGCGCACCGCTTCGATTGCGTCATCGCCGCTACCAAAGGTCTTTTTCAGCCCCATCGCGGTGATGGCGCTCATCGGTTGGTCCTGATCACCAACACGTGTGAATGGTGGGTCATACGCATGCTCCGTTCGGGTCCTCTCGCGCATCGTGCGCACCGTCGACGCGTCGACTCGGTCGCTGGGCGGCACGCTCCTGACCATGCCACCCTACGCGGACAGAACTGGTCCGCGTGGTGACATTTCCTGTCCGCCTCGCCAGTCCGGCCGGGCCTGGCGTTGGTCGCTCAAGTGGTTGCCAACGCTCCCAGCCGGGCGATGCGCTCGTCCCCGCTTCCGACGATGTTCGCCACGCGGCCGACCACCGTCGAAAGGTGCAATGATCCGGCCTGGACCATGGCCGCGATGTCGAGCCAATCCTTGGGGCGATCGAAGAGCGACTTGAGCACGGCGAGGTCGTCGGCGCACACGAAGGGGAGCAACTGACCTGCGAAGGGTCGCTGCACGCTCCTGGCCGCCACGCCGTCGTGGAAGTCGATGACGCGAAAGAAGAGGTCGACCGGCGTTCGGCCCCAGCGGAGCCGGATCTGCTCGTTGGCGGTAATCTGCGCCATCGCATCGTCCGGAACACCGACTCCCGACGGCAGCGCTCCCAGGGCCCGTCGAGCGGCACTGGCAGGCAGCGAGACGTTGACGTCGATGTCAGCGGTTGCGCGCGGATCAGCCGTCCAGTAGGCGAGGGCCAGCGCGCCGCCAAAGGCGTGGATCACGCCGGCCGCCTCCAACGCTCGGTGGAGGGCCAGCACCTTCCCAACGAGCGACGGCTCGGCCAGCATCTCCGGTTCAGTCACGCAGAAAGGTCCGAAACGGTGGGAACTCGAGGTCGCGCACCGGGGGCGGCGGAAGGGCGTCGACCAGCTCGAGGAGGTCGACCAGTACGGCCCCTCGCTCCTCAGGCGGCACGCCGCTTGACCCTTCACCGGGGTCGCGAGCCCACCGTGGATGCACCAAGCTCACCCTAGCGCTGGGCGCTCGGTGGATGAATTGCTGGTCGCTGTCCGCCGGCGGCCCGGGTGCGGACCGGTGCCGGGCGGGTGGATCCGCTGCCGGTGCGCTCGTGCGGGTTGGCGACAGCGCGGCTCCGACCGGCTCATCAGATCACTGATCGTCGTGGACCATGAATTGACCAGCGCGAAGCTCGACGAACGTGACCTCCGCATCTCGGTCCGACGTCCGGTTGCCGCCGGGCAGTGCCGATGTGTGCACTGCATCGTGTCCAGCCTCGCCGGGCTGGCGAGCGAGCCGCTCCGGAAGCTGCGTGTCGATCAAGAACTTCACCCCGCGCTGAGGGGCACGACCCGGTTCCCGGCCGTCAGCGCGCCGAACTCGAGCGCGGCGAGCACATCGTCACGCTCCAAGTCGGGATAGTCCTGGGGATCTCATCGACCGTCATGCCCGATGCCAGCAGTTCCAGGAGGTTCTCC
>JANPEN010000282.1:0-6852 GCA_031422955.1 Acidimicrobiia bacterium | reverse complement strand
ATCCGCCGAGTTTCGGACAGCCCGCCGCGCAGGGCCTGGCGCACCAGCGCGTGCGCAAAGCGGTAGCGCCCGAAGCCGGTCTCCAGCACGAGCCCGGCGGCAACGGCTACCTCCAGGTGGCCGACCGCCACGTCCTGCGTTGTTGCCATGGCCGGGCCCACAACGGCAAGATCGAAGTCCAGCCCGGCCAGCGCGGCCAGGCGCAACAGCTCGACCACTGCCTCGGGCACGGTGCGCAAACGGCGCCGGACGGTTTCTTGCACCGAGGACGGCAACGTCTCCGGCAGCGTTGTGGAGCCTGCGGTCAGGGCACCGAGCAGAGTGGAGAGAAACAACGGGTTCCCACCGGTTTCACGATGCAGCCGCGTCACCATCTCGGTCATGCCGGGCCCCACCCTTGCCCCCACCAACTCAGCTACCGCTGATTCGTCCAACCCGTCGAGTGAGATCACCGCGGTGGGGACGGCGGCGCGTTGCAGGTCGGTGGACAAGTCGGCGAGGGACAGGCTGGCGTCGGGTGCGGTAGTGCGGGCAGTGCACAGCAGGGTCAGCTGCGATGGTTCCGCCGAACGGGCGATGTGGCCCAACATCTGCAGCGTCTGCGGGCTGGCCCAATGGGCGTCATCGACCACCACCACCACCGGCTGGTCGGCCGACAAGGTGGCCAACCACAACCGCACCGCTTCGAACAAACGGTATTGCTCCACCTCGGGACTGGTGGAGGGCTGGGGGGCCAGTCCCTCGAAGCGCTGGGCCAACTCCGGCAGCAGTCGGGTCAACTCCCCCGCCATCGGCCCGAGCGCAGCGGCAGGGGCATCGTCTTCCAGGTGCCGGACGTGCCAGCGCAGCGCTTCGAGCAACGGCTGGTAGGGAACGGACAGGTCCTCGTTGCAGCGACCGAACAACACCGTGACGCCGGCGCCGTAGCAACGGTGGCCGACCTCTATCGCCAGGCGGGTTTTGCCGATGCCCGGTTCGCCCAGCACCCACACCAACGCCGCTCGCCCACGAGAGGGGTCCAGCACCAAGGAGCAGGCCTGCTCCAGCTCCAGCGTACGGCTGACGAAACGATGGGTCGCATCCGCCGTCAGCTCCGCAGCGAGAGGCGGCCGATCGGCTGGGGAGGAATCGGCCCCGCTCGACGCCCACGCCACCTCGCAGGCAGGCAGCGGTTCAGGAAGCCCCTTCAGATCGAGAAACCCGATTGTTCGGAACTCGTGACTGCCCCTTCCCCGGCTCATCAGGCGCACGAGCTCCGAGCAGAGGATTTGCCCGCCCTGCGCGGCGGCCTCCAAGCGGGCCGCTTCCACCACCGGCAGGCCGAAGCAGTCGCCACCCTCCCAGGTGACGTCACCGGTAGACAGCCCGATACGCACGGCCAGCTCTGCCAGACGGTTCATCCGCGCGTTGTAGCGGTGCACGGCTCGTTGCATAGCCACCGCGGCCGCCACGCCGCCGACGGCGGAATCGAACGTGGCCAGAATGCCGTCCCCGCCGCCCTTGATCACCACACCCCCGTGGGCACTGACGCAACGGCCCAACAACGCGTCGTGGGCTCGGCGCAACTCGTCGGCGCCTTCCTCGCCCAACGTGGCTCGCAGCGCGGTGGAGCCGACCAGGTCGGTGAACAACACAGTTGCAGTGCCAGTTCGGGCGCTCAACGAGGCCTCGCTCTCGTCCCTTCATGATCCTAGGCAGCTCAGCCTGCCCGTGCCTGGCTCCCGGTGCTGTCGTGCGTTGGTTGGGCGTAGCTGGCGAAGACCATGCTTATGTGGTCGAGGTCGAGGCGCTCGCCTGCCCATTTGCTGAGTATCCCGCTCGGGGTGACGTGGTCGCGCAGGGAGGTGTGGGGAACGGTGCGGGTACGCCCTACCCGCAGCCACCACCGCTACACGCAAGTCCATCACCTGCAGAACTGGGAACCGCAACCAGGCGCTCGCGCAAGATGCGGCCGCTCGAGGGGGTCGCGACATCCCATCGGCCGTCGGGGATCGGGCTCAGAACGCGGGGCTGTGCGCCTCGCCCCCTGCGAGCACCCGGGCCGCGTCGAACTGCATGCCGCGAAACGACTCGATGCCGGCTGACGCTGCATGCGCGTCGCGAAGCGCACGATCGACCCGGTTCTGCGTACGGTAGGCCGCGTTGGTGGAAACCGAATACAGCTCGGAGACGTTGCGCCGAACGGTGTCGACAATATGGAACATCTGTCCGTAAGCCTCCGCCCGCAACTTGGCCCCCACGTCGCGCGCGGTGGCGGCATCCCAGAGCCGGTCCGCAGTCTGATGCCAGCTCGCTTGCATGGTCTGCCATGCGGCTTCCGCCTCGCCCACCACGAGTTGGTGGCGTGGTTGGTCCGCATGGCGGCCACCGTGCAAGTCCGAGTCGGTCGCTCCCAGCTGGCGAGCCGTGTCAATGGCGGCCCGCAAGATGCCGAGCATGATCGAAGCCATCATCCCACCGAAACCCAACGCGCGCGGCAACGCCGTCCACGGCCGCGACAACGTGGGCGGCTCGGCCCAGCTCGGCGCGAACCTGGCGGGAACGAAGGTATTCTCCACGTGCACGGCGTGGGATCCGGTGCCGCGCATACCGCTCGCCTCATCCCAGGTACGCTCGATCTTCAGCACGCTCGACGGGACGATGAAGATGCGAGCCGAGCTCGAACCGTAGCCACCGCTAACCGCGGCATCCCCTGGGGAACTCACCAGACCGGCCAGCGCATTCCACCTGGTATGGTCCGCTCCCGTGATGAACGGCCAGCGCCCGCTGAGGCGGTAGCCGCCCTCGACAGCGATTGCCCTCCCTGCGGGCACACCGCCGTTTCCGTAAGGAAAGCGTGGGTCGGCGTAGAGCTCCTGTCGTGAAGCCGAATCAAGAGGCAACGAGGCGAGCCCTGCGATGCCCGAATTGGCGAGGTGCCAGGACACCGTGGCGTCGACCTCCGCAACGGTCTCGACCACCTGCCACAACTCCGGCAAGTCAATGTCGAGACCGCCGCAATCCGCGGGCGCCACCATCGCGAATAGCCCGGCGTCACCCAACGCCCGACGGACCTCCTCGGGCATGCGCGCCTCGCGCTCTGCCACCTCCCGGTTGGCCTCGATAAGGTCGAGGACGCCTCGCGCCGCACTCAGCGCCGAGTTGAACCTTTCGCTCGATGCAATCGTCATCAGTTCCCCCCGTACCGGCCCGAAACGCTGAACGATACCTCAGCAACACTGCACCAGATCTCGAACCTGTTTCGACGGGACAAAATCTCAGGCCTCAGGCACCCAGCAAACTCGATCGTTCGCTCGGGCCGCCAGCGGTCAGCCTTCGAAAGCGGTCGACGAGGCCCACCATACCCACCTGTTGCGCCAGCGCCAGACCAGCCCGGGCGTGCAGGGCGGCGGTGTCGCCGTCGCCTCGCGCCTGGGCCACACGAGCGAGCCAGTAGTGGGCGTGCACTTCGAAGGTCGGGGTGCCCATCGCCTGGCACTGGGCAAGCGCAGCGTGGAGGTGCCGGGCCGCGGGCTCCAGTTCGCCCAAGGTCAACGCCAACATACCCAGGTAGCGCTGGGCCGGCCCGTAGCAGGTGATCGCCATTACCTGAATGTTGATGTGCTGCCAGCGCGTGAACAGCTCGTAGAGCACCGCCGCGGCCGGCAGGTGGTTGATCGCTGCCGCCGCGTCCACCAGATAGGAGGCGGACACCAGCAACCGCTCGTCCTCGGGCAGATCGATGTGCGTGCCGACCACGACGCGGTCGAGCTCCTCCCTTGCCTGCTCGTGCAAACCGAGCTCGGCGTAGGCCGCGATCAACCCCGGCCGCCAGGTGCCCGCCATGGCCGGATTGATTCGGCTCCACATCCGCAAGGGTCCGGCGATCTCACCGAGGCGACCCTGTTCCCGCCGGATGGAGAACATCTGCAGCCCGTGCAACCCGGCGACATCAAGGCCTTCGATGCCCTCAGCGATGGCCGCGGCGCGGACCGCAGCTCGCTCCGCCGCGGCCAGATCACCGCGCAACAGGTGAACGGTCGAGGCTGCAACCTCGTAGTACTGCGCAAGAAAGGGGTCCCGGCGCCGCAGGCTCGCCTCTTGGAGCAGCGCCAGCTCGGCCTCGGCGTCGGCCAGGGCAGACACCGCGACCAGGTCGCCCAGCACGCGCCCGTGGGCGAGGGACACGAAGGTGCTCTCGTTCACCGAGTCGAGCGCGGCGATGGCCTCCCGGTTGGCGGCGATTCGCTCCTGCGCCCGCTCGGGCGGCAGGGCGGCGGACACCATGTTGGCGATCCAGGCCACGGCCAGCGGGTCAGCGCTGCGACGGGCATCGTGCAGGATGCGCTCGAGTTCGTTCAGGTCCACTTGGTGGGCCCCGCCGGCCCAGTAGCGCCACGCGGCGTCCGCCGCTTCGGCGCGGGCGACCATCACCGGGTCCTTCACCGCGTCCGCGGCAATGATGGGCACGACGATGAAGGGAGGTGCGGTACCCCTCGATGCGTGCAGTAGGTAAAGGCGGAACTGTGACCAGATCTGCAACTCGGCCAGCCCGGCGCGGCCCGCCGTGGCAATGGCCTGGGTCAGCACAGCCGCGGTTTCGTCGCTGCGGGACCCGCTGGTGAGCAGGCAGCGCCCGAGCGCGGCGAGCACCTGGGCCAGCACAGCGACATTGGCATCCTCGGTGAGCTCCCAAGCTCTGCGCAGCACGCGAACTGCGGCGTCATTGTCGAAGGCGGCGGCGGCCGCGTCGCCGGCGGCCAGGAGATGGGTCACCGCCAGCTGGCGGGTTTCCGTGTCGAGGGCGGCTTCGGACCAATGATGGGCGATCGGGTTCAGCTCGGCGGGCGACACGGTTTGGTAGGCCTGGGCCAAACGACGATGCGCCCGCGCCCGGCGGGTCGCGCTGAGCTGCGCCTCAAGGTTGTCCCGCACCAGCGCGTGAGCGAATCGATAGCGATTCGCCGCTACTTCCTGCACCAGGGCCGCGCCGGCAGCCTCCTCGACGGCGGCAAGCACGGCGTGGAGCGTCGCTTCCGCTCCCGCGGGGTTAACGCCATCCGCGCTGGCGACGGCGAGCACGGGGAGATCGAACTCCAGACCGGCCAGGGCCGCCACCCGCAGCAGGTCCTGGGTGGTTTGGGCCAGGCGCGCCACCCGCCGACGCACCGCCGCGTCGACGGACTCCGAATGCACCCCACCGCCGGCCACCAGCGCCCGTACGAAGAACGGGTTGCCCGCCGTTTGGCTGTGCAACCGGGCGCCATCGTCGCCGCCCGCCAACGCGGCCACCGCTTCGGGTGACAGCCCAGTCACATGCAAGCTCATGGCGCCGGGCCGGGCGATGGTTTCGTCAATGATGGCCCGCAGCAGGGGCGGGCACTCGGTGTCCCGGAGGGTAGCCAGCAGGACCAGTTGGCGGGTGTCCACGGTCCGCAGCAGGTAGTCCACCAGCAGCAAGGTGGTGTCGGTGGCCCAATGTACATCGTCGATCACCAGCACTGTCGGTGTGTTCGCGGCGGTGTGGGACAACCAGCCACGCACGGCCTCGAAAAGTTGATCCTGGCCGTCCTCATCGGGAGGCGGCGGCAGGTCGATCACATCGGGGCAGAGCCGGGCCAGGCCGCGTCGAACCGATGTCGGGAGCGAGACAATCGCTTGTGGCTGGCGCTGCCGCGCGTCCCGCAATGCTTGCGCCACGGGCTGGTACGGCGCCTGAAGGGCCTCGGTGCAACGCCCAAACAACACGGTCCAACCAGCCTGGTGGCGCTCAGCGGCGATGCGGGCGGCCAGGCTGGTCTTGCCGATGCCGGGCTCGCCCAGCAACCACACGACAGCCGGACCGAGACGTTCGGACGTGTCCAGCTCGCTGAGCACCAAAGCAAACTCGTGCTCGCGTCCCACGAACGGTCCGGCTAGATCCGCGGCCAGACTCGGCGGCATCGCCTCAGGCCGCACGGACGCCAGATCGAGCGACCATACCACCTGGTACGCACGGATCGGATCCGGCAAACCCTTAATTTCCAGTTCACCCAAGCCGACCAGCTCGTGGTTGCCGCGGCCCCGGGCCATCATGCGCACAAACTCCGAGCAGATGATCTGGCCACCCTCGGCCACCGCTTCGAGCCGGGCTGCTTCCACCACGGGGGTGCCGAAGCAATCGCCATCCTCCCACGACACGTCACCGGCGGAAAGGCCGATTCGCACCGACAACTCGGCCAGACGATCCGGACGCTGGTTGTAGCGGGCCACAGCCCGCTGCATCTCGACACAAGCGCCAAGCGCGGTCGAGGCAGACTCGAAGGCGGCCAGCAGCCCGTCGCCGCCGCCCTTGACCACCCGCCCGCCGGCCGCGGTCACCTGTTCCCCCAGCAGCCGGTCATGCACACGCCGCAACTCGTCGGCCCGCTCCTCGCCCAACGTCGCCCGTAGCCGGGTCGAGCCGACCAGGTCGGTGAACACGATGGTGGCGGTGGACGTGGGGCCCGTCATACCATACCGTCTGGTTTCATACCGTCTGGTTTCATACCGTCCGGTACGAGTGCCTCCAGGCGGGCGATCAGCCCGGCCATGCCCACCTGCCGGGCAAGGAGCAGCCCGGCCTGCAACTCACGGGCCATCACCTCGGGCTCACCTCGCACCCCGGCCAGGCGGGCCCGCCAATAGCGGGTGTGCGCCTCATAGGTGGGTGTGGCGAGGGCTCGGCACTGCTCGAGCGCAGCCTGCAGGTGCACCGCGGCCTGTTCGTGCTCGCCCATGACGAAGGCCAACATGCCCAGATAACGGTCCACTGGCCCGTAGCAGGCGATGACGAAGGTAGTCACGGTCAGCCCGCTCCACGGCAGCATCAACCGGTAGAGCGTCGCGGCCTGG
>JANPEN010000281.1:0-7844 GCA_031422955.1 Acidimicrobiia bacterium | reverse complement strand
GCAAACCGGGCTGGGACCAGAAGGTGATCCCCCGGAAGTAGGCCACCCGATTGGCGGGTTCCACGTTCACTCGAAGGCCGAGGACCATGTCGGCATCGAAGGTGTTGGCCATTCGGGCCTGGGCGGAACCATCGGGATGATGCAGGGTCAACACAAGGGCGCCGGCATCGCGCAGCCGGCGATGCAGCGCCTGGGTCAGGGCAGACAGATCCCCCCCGTGGCCCAGGACCACCCGTCGACCGACCAGGTCCGGGGAAGCGGCCCGCAGCCGTTCGCGTTCCCGGACCTGGTTCACCATGAGGGCAGCGGTTCGTTGCGTTCCCAGTCGGTGCAGGGCGGCGACCGTGTCGGTCCCGCAGATGCCGTCTCGATCGATGCCGGCGTTGCGTTGGAACTCAGCCACCGCGGCGGCGGTGAGCGGACCGAAGATGCCATCACCGCGACCGGCGTCGAATCCAAGGGCACCCAATCGGCCCTGCAGGGTGGCGACATCATCACCGCGCATCATGGGAGCACGCAGGTAGAGCTGGCGGTCCCCCAGCTGGTAACCGGCCTCGACCAGGATCGACCAGGTCAGCTCGCCACAAACCCCATCGACGTCGAGACCGAAGCGGAGTTGGAACGCCTGGACTCCGGCCCGGGTGCCGGGACCGTAGACCCCGGGGGGATCGCCGGCGTGCTCGGTGGCCAGGCCGAGGGCGCTGAGACGGTGTTGGAGATCCCACACGGCCTCACCATGGTGGCCGAGGTGCAAGGGCAGAGCGATCATCAGCCGCTCGGGCAGGAGGGAGACACGGCAAAAAAGACTACCGCGCCCGGTAGGGCGCGGTAGCGGGGTCGCTTGGTCAGGGCGAGACGGGCCTCGGCGGGCAGGATCAGATGAACTCTGCCAGGTCGGAGAGGAGTTGGCCCTTACCCCTGGCACCAACGATGCGCTTGGCCGGCTCGCCGTCCTTGAACAGGATGAGGGTGGGGATGCTCATGACCTCGAAGCGCCGGGCGATACCGGGGTTGTCGTCCACGTTGAGCTTCGCGATCTTCAGCGAACCCGCCTTCTCGGTGGCGATCTCTTCCAGTACGGGGGCGATCATCTTGCACGGACCGCACCACTCCGCCCAGAAGTCCACCAGGACAGGTTCGGTAGATGCCTTGATGACCTCGTCGAACGTGGCGTCTGAGACGGTGCTGATATTTTCGCCCATGAGGGCCTCCTAGCTAGAGATGATCGGGGTGCCGAGGGCGTGCCCGTGGGAATGAACACCACGCCCGTGTTCTACATTCCGGGACGTTCAGGCCTGTTGATGATGGACAGCTTCCAGCCACCGTTCGGCGTCGATGGCGGCCATGCAACCGGAGCCGGCGGCGGTGATGGCCTGCCGGTAGATGGAGTCCTGCACGTCTCCGCAGGCGAAGACCCCTTCGACGTTGGTGCGGGTCGAACCAGGCTGGGTGCGCAGGTACCCGCTGTCCTCCATGTCCAACTGGCCTTTGAACAGCTCGGTGTTGGGTCGATGTCCGATGGCGACGAAGAGGCCGGTCACCTCCAGGTCGGAACGCTCGTCCGTCAGCAGATTTTGCACCTCGAGCTTCTCCACGGCCCGCTCACCAACGACATCCGTCACGGTGCTGTTCCACAGGAAACGGATCTTGTCGTTGGCCAAGGCCCGGTCGGCCATGATGGCAGACGCCCGCAGGGAGTCGCGCCGATGCACGATGGTCACGGTGGAGGCAAACTTGGTCAGGAACAGGGCCTCTTCCATAGCTGAGTCGCCCCCACCCACTACCGCGATATGGCGGTCCCGAAAGAAGAAGCCGTCGCAGGTAGCGCAGGTTGATACGCCGTAACCGAGGAGCCGGGCTTCGTTGGCCAGGCCCAGCATGAGGGACTGGGCGCCGGTGGCGACGATGACTGAGTTGGCCTTAATGGTGGGCTCGGCGTCTGGGTCTCCCACCCAGATCTCGAAGGGTCGAACCTCGAGATTCACCTTGGACGCTTTCACCGTGCGCAGATCGGCGCCGAAACGCTCGGCCTGGGTGCGCATGCGGGACATGAGATCGGGGCCCATGACGCCCTCGGGGAAGCCGGGAAAATTCTCCACCTCGGTGGTGAGCATGAGCTGGCCCCCGGGCTGGTCGGACGTGCTGGACAGCTCCCCTTCGAGCACGACGGGGGCGAGGTTGGCTCGGGCCGCGTACACGGCGGCGGTCAAGCCGGCGGGGCCGGACCCGACAATGGCCACTTCACGCATCTCGGTCATGACGGGTTCTCCTTGGGACGACGTTGACTCCAGCACACGATCCCGCCGAGGCAGAGGATCCCGCCGACGATCAGCTGGACCAGCCAGGTGGGTAGCAACGCGTCCAGGCCACGGAGGACCGCGATGAGGGTGAGGATGGCGGCACTGACCAAAAAGACGGAGCCGACGATGCCGTAGACCAGGGCCCGAGAGGCGACCATGGCCGGCCCGGTGGTCTTGCGGCGCACGCTGCCGATGACGGACTCGATGCGGTCAGCCGCCTGCACTGGCCACTGTCCGCCGATGAGATCACCGACCGGACCGAGGCCCCCACCGGCTGAGGGAGATTCGCTGAAAAGGGCGTGGTCGGGGGGCCGGTCCATGCGTGGATCCTAGTTCGGGTCAGCCAGGTTCGTTCAGGAGGATGGCGCAGCTCTGTGCGTCGACGATGATCAACCTCAGGTCGCCGGAAGCGGCGGTGCTTCGCCATCCCCACTGCACGGAGCGACCAGCGACCATGGCGGTGCCAGTGAGATCGGCAGGGCAATCCCCCGCACTCTCACGGAGGGTCGTGCTACCCGGGAGCTCACTGGCCCCCGCACTACCTTGCGCCGTGGGCGGGAGCCCACGAATGTGGGCGGCGAGTACCCCCACGTCGGGAAAGTTACCCAACGGCTCGCTCACGACGCCCCGGTGGGGCGCATCGCGGCTCGTCGTGGCGAGGGCTGCCGCGCTGCTGGTTGGGTTTACGTCCCCGGCTGAACTCTTGACGGCGTCGTCGCGGGTGTCGTTGACGGCGCCTTGCTCGGCGGCGGCGCCGTCACGTTGAGCGCCGAAGGGCAGTGTGGTCCTGTCGGCTGATGCCGATTCCGCTCCTCCATCGGCATCGTCTCCTCCGGGGTTAGCCGTCAACGCCGCCACGGCGATCACCCCGATGACGGCGGCGGCCGCTGACCACTGCAGCAGCGGTGTCAACCAGCGTCGAGGGGGGGTGGCTGTGGCCCGACGGCGGGTAGACCAAGCGGGTAGCGCGGTCACATTGTCGACACCGTCGAGCGTCTCGCCCACCACTACGTTGCTGCGAGCGCCGGGGCTGACCCGGCCCGCGGGGTCTTCGACCCGGGCTCCGACGATCGATTCAAGGATCGCTTCGAGCTCGTTCCCGCCGATTTCGACCGGCGTCGCTACCCACGCCGAGGCCAGCTGCAGCTCTGCCAGTTGCGCCCGGAGGAGCTGGTCGCTTGCCAGATCCGCTTCAAAGGCCGTGCGCGCCGCGGGGGGAAGATCCCCGTCGAGGTAGCGCGAGCAACGCTCGATGTCGGAATCGGGGCCGGAAGAGTCGGGCAAGGTCATGGGCGCGGTGGGGTTTCCGGTTGGCGGGCGGGACGGGAGTGAGCGGCGGGCGGGGTTGTCGTCTTGGGTGAAGGTTGGACGATCGCCGCGGGGCTGGGGTTCCCGGCCTCTGCCAGTTGCTTGGCCAGCAGGGCCCGGCCCCTGGCAATGCGCGAACGCACGGTGCCGATGGGTGCCTCCGTCACCGCCGCGATCTGGGCGTAGTCGAGGGTGAGGAGGTCTCGAAGCACCACCGCCACCCGGAACTCCTCAGGCAGCAGGGCCAGGGCGGCATCGATCTGGAACCGCTCAACGATGGCGTTGGTGTAGTCATCGGCCTGTCCCCCGGCCAGGCCGGGTCGCTGACCTTGCGTCGACTCGGCCCGCAGCGGGTTGGTCGGCTCAGGGTCGGTGGGATCAACGGGCAAAGGCCGGCGCTTGCGGCGTCGCAGCTCATCCAGGCACGCGTTGGTGGCCACTCGGTACGCCCAGGTCCCGAATGAGGAGCGCCCGTCGAAGCGATCGATGCGACGAGCGATGGTGAACAACGCCTCTTGGGTGGCATCGAGAGCATCGTCCCGGTTGCCGCTGAGGCGACGACAGAGGGCGAAGATGCGTTCGTGGTGGCGCCGCAACAGGGCGTCGAGCGCGACCCGATCACCCTGCTGGGACCGGCGGACCAGCTCCTGGTCGGGTACCTCGGGCGGAATCGGGGCGATGCCAGGAGGCTATCGAGGACGGGGATCGATGGGGCGCATATCGGGCCACCCGCAGCTGAGGTGGTCAGGGGTGCCCCACACCTGCAGGCCGACGAAGAAGTCGGTCATCTTCTGCAGCCCGCCCGGGGCGTTGAGCATGTCGTGCATCTGGCTGTGGAACTCATAGCCGGCATGGGATCGTGCCAGGGCAGCCCGGGTGAAGCTCAAGACGTTGCTGTTCGGCCTGTCGCTACGCCTGCCCGCCGCGTCAGCGCGCCCGGCGGCGGGCCCCCACCCAAAGCAGGCCGAGGTTGATGAGCTCGCTCGCGTACGTGGAGATCACCGCGCCCCGCCAACCGAGCCAGGGGATGAGCGGCAGATTGATCGCCACGTTCAGCGCGGCGGAGACGATCTGGGTGCGCGCCACGAAACGTTGCCGGGCGCTGCCCATCAGCGCGTTGGACAGTAGGAGCTGCAACATGCGCAACAGCGGAAAGGCGGCCAAGGCGGCGACCACCGGCAGGATGCCGTCGAAGCGGTCCCCGAAGAGCCGGCCCAGCGGCACCGACCCGACCACCGCGATGGCCGCGCCACCCAAGCTCATCACCACGATCGGGGTGAGCAGCTTGCGTCCGTAGCTCAGGCCCTCGGCGAGGCTTTCCTGTCCGCGGCGGAAGAACTCCGGGACCGCGGCGGACATGAGGGCGTGCTGCGGCAGCATGCTGTAGGAGATGAGGCGCACGCCGGCGGCATAGAGCCCGGCGTCGACGTCGAGGCGGGCCCGTACCAACATGAACTGGTCGATGTTCGACTGCACCGCCGCGGAGATCGTCGCCACCGAGAACGGAGCCCCGACACGGCATCCGTGCACCAGCTCATCCCAACACAGCGTCGGCCGGCCCGCGCTGCGGGCGAGCAGAAGGTTGACCACGACCGCCCCGACTCCGAGCGACACGGCGAGAGCGATGGCCAGGCGCCGGACGTCGGGCGTGCCGACGAGGAGCGAGCACACGGCAAGGCAGCGCAACGACGCATCGAAGATGTTCGTCGCCGCCACCAGCGGGTAACGATCGAGCGCCACCCAGGCGTAGGCGGGTCCCTTGACCAACCCGGTCGACACGTACTCCGCCAGCGCAATCAGCGCGATGGCGAGCAGATCACGGCCGGGCAGCAGAACCGCTGAGACCCCGACGGTGAGCCAAAGCAGCGGCACGCCCACCACGGCGTTGGCCGCCAGCAGCACCCCCCAGGCGGGGGCCAGCTCGGCACGGTCCCGCGTGACCCGTTGCAGCAGCACCTCCTTGGTACCCAACGCGCCGAACATGGCGGCGAGGTTCACCAGCGCCCCGATGCCGGCGTACACGCCGTAGCGGGCGGTGCCGAGCTGGGTGGCGGCGACGCTGACCGTGAGCACGGCGGCGATCGACGAGCCCGCGAGGCCGACGCCGCTCCACACCGAGCGGCGTCCCTCGGCGGAGGTGCGCAGCGCATGCCAACGTTGCTGCACCGTGTCCATGGTCGGCTTCATGCTACCGACCCCTATGCTGGGCCGGGCGTGGCGTCGGCGAGCGGGCAACCGGTGGTGTACCTGACCTCGGGCATCTTCGGGTACCTCTACCGCTTCTTCCCGATCGGACGCCGCTTGACGGAACGCGGCCACCGGGTGGTGGTGGTGTCCGCGTCGACCCGGGCGCTCGAGCATGCGGCCGCCGAGGGGTTCGAGGTGCACCACTTGGCGCAGGAGGAGGCGGCGCTGGCCGCGCTGGCTCCGGTGCGGTGGCCCTCGACACCGGGGCGCGTGCTGCAGTTCGTGCCCGGTGTGTCGTTGGGGCCACGCCGTGCGGCGCGGAGGTATTGGCAGGCACGAGCCGCCATCACCGAGGACGTTGCGGAGCTGGCCGGTTTGTTGGCTGAGTTGAACCCGGCGCTGGTGCTCACCGAGGCGGAACAACACCGCGAGGTGCGCATCGCGGTGGCCGGCGGCTACCAGGTGATGTTGTTCGAAGACCTCTACTCGACGCGTCCCGGTCCGAACGTGGCGTTCCCGGCGCGCAGCCATCAGATCCCGACCGCGACGCGACGCAGCCGCTGGCAGGCCGCAGCGCGCTGGCAGCGCTTCTTCGCCGTGGAGGCAGTACGCCGCCGCGCCGAGGCGGCCTGGGTGGGGGGCAACGACTGGCACAGCAGCCTCGCCCGTCTCGCCGAGCGGGCCCGGTTGACCCCTGCGGATCTGTCCCGGCGTTACCTGCAGTTCTACGACTACCCGAAGCTTCCTCGCCTGCGCACGATCGCCCCGTCGCTGGCGCTGCCCGGCGAGCGGGCGGTGGGAGTGCTCACCGGTGCGATCGTGGACCGCTCCCGCCGGGTGCACGACGTCGACCCGGGCTTCGAAGCCCGGTGGGCGCTGAGCCTCGAACGGCGCGCTGCAGGGGCGCGGCTGGTCTATGTCAGTCTCGGCACGTTCCTCAGCGGGCTGGGCCCGCTGACCGAGCAGGTGATCGAGGCCGCCGGACAGCTCGGACCCGTTGAGATCATCGTGTCGGTCGGGTTGGATCTCCCCGACTGGAAGCAGCGGCGGCTGCCGGACAACGTGGCGGTCTTCGGCCGCCTCCCTCAGCTCGTGGTGCTGGCCCACTGCGACCTGGTCGTGGCCACCGGCGGGCTCAATACCGGACACGAGGCGGTGCTGTTCGGCGTGCCTATTCTCAACCTGCCGGTGGCCGGCGTTGATACGCCCGGCAACGCCGCCCGCCTCGCCTATCACGGTGTTGGTCGCCGGTTGACCCGGAGGCAGATCTCGGTGCCCGCGTTGCAGCGCGAGATGGCGCTGCTGCTCGACGACCCGTCCTACCGGGCCCGCGCTCGGACGTTGGCGCAGGGCCTATGTGCCGGTGACCCGGTGGGCGTTGCCGTGGCGGCCATCGAGGCGCAGCAGGGGGGGGTCAGCTGAGCCGGGCGGCGATCTCGGCGGCGATCGGGGCGACCCGGCCGGCGCTGAGCAACCCGTCCGCGCCCTCGTGCTCGCCGTCGACGGTGACCACGTCGAAGTTCGCGATGAGCTTGCGCCACGGCTCGGTGGTGCGCCAGGCGTGGGTGTCACGGGCTGCGAAGAACAGCACCCGACCGCCGTAGGGCTGTGGGCGGTAACGCTCGACGATCTCGTCGACCCGGATGGTGAGCCAGGTGTTGCGGTCGGTCGGGGTCAGCGCCTGGCCTCGCGCCGCGGCCCGCCGTCCCTTGATCTGCGCCGCCTTCAGCACCAGCCGCACCTGCGCCATCTGGCGCAGCTTGTTGATCATGCCGACCACGTCGAGGTCCTTGGCCAGCTCGATGTACACCCGCGATCGGCCGGCGCGTTGTAACCCCGGCACCAGCGTGTCGATCATGGCGATGAGCTCGACCTCTTCGCCCTTAGCCATCAGCCGCTGAGCCAACTCCAGCGCGACAACGCCGCCGAAGGACCAGCCGAGGAACCGGTACGGACCATGCGGCTGCGCCTGGCGCAGCTGCGGCAGGTAGGTGTCGCACAACGATTCCACGCTGATGGGTAACTCGTCGTCGCGGTCGGCGCCGGGCA
>JANPEN010000280.1:0-11901 GCA_031422955.1 Acidimicrobiia bacterium | reverse complement strand
AAGATGCCCAGGACCTGGCCCAGAAGCTTCGATACGGCGCGCTGCCGGTGGAGTTCGAGCGCCAGCAGAGCCAAGACGTGTCCGCCACCATCGGGCGGGACGCCCTGCGAGCCGGGGTAGCCGCCGGCCTCATCGGCTTGGCCGTGGTGGCCCTCTACATCCTGCTCTACTACCGGATCCTGGGCATGGTGGCCATTGCCTCGCTGGCCCTCAGCTTTGGCCTGCTGTGGGTGATCATCTCCGTCCTAGGTGAGACGCGGGGCCTGGCCCTCTCGCTATCGGGCGTGGTCGGCATCATCGTGTCCATCGGCGTGTCGATCGACTCCAACATCGTCTACTTCGAACATATCAAGGACGACATGGTCGGCGGACGCAGCCTGCGCTCCTCCTCCCAACGGGCCTTCCAGGGAGCCATGAGCACCATCATCAAGGCCGACCTGGTGTCCCTCATCGGCGCTGGCGTGCTCTACTGGCTGACGGTCGGACCGGTGAAGGGCTTTGCCCTCTATCTCGGGCTATCGACCCTGCTGGACCTGGTCGCCTCCTACTTCTTCATGCGGCCGGCGGTGGTGTGGCTTTCTCGATCGCGCCTTGCCTCGCTCAACCCCAAGGCCTTCGGAATACCCGCGCCGCACGTCGCGGCGACCGCAAAGGCAGGGGCAGGGGCATGAACGCGTTACGTCGGCTCTTTCGAGGCGAGAACGACTACGACTTCGTCCGCTTGTGGCGCTACGGGCTGATCGGCTCGGGCGTGGCCCTGGTGGTGGCCGTTCTGTTGCTGGTCGTGCGCCAACTGGCGCTTGGGCTCGACTTCGAGGGCGGCACCGCCTGGGACGTGCCTACCTCGCAGGTCAGCGTGGTCGAAGCCAGGGATCTGCTGCGGCCCCTGGGGGAAGATGGCGCCAAGATTCAAACTGTGGGCAACGACCTGTTGCGGGTGCAGTCCGCCACCATCGAGGCCAAAGCGGTGGCCGAGGTGCGGGCAGCCCTGGCTGCTGGTGCGTCCATCGACCCTTCCCAGGTGGCCGTCACCACCGTGGGTCCCTCCTGGGGTGATGAGATCTCCAACAAGGCCATCCGGGCCCTGGTGTTGTTCTTCGTGGCCATCGCCCTTTACATCACCTTCGCCTTGCGGGACTGGCGCATGGCGGTGGGAGCCATGGTCGCGGTGCTGCACGACATCGTGATCAGCGTGGGCGTCTATGCCCTGTTGCAGATCGAGGTGACCCCGGCCACGGTCATTGCTTTTCTCACCATCTTGGGCTTCTCGCTCTACGACACGGTGGTGGTCTACGCCCGCATCAGGGACAACACGCCTATGGTTTCGGTAGCGGGGCGCATGACCTACACCGAGATGACCAGCCTGTCGCTGAACCAGGTGCTGATGCGTTCCATCAACACCAGCTTCACTGCGGTGCTGCCGGTACTTTCCATCCTGGTCGTCGGGTCGGTCATCTTCGGGGCTACCACCCTGCAAGAGTTCGGCTTTGCGCTGCTGGTTGGCCTGCTCATCGGGGTCTATTCATCCATTTTCGTGGCCACTCCCATTGTCGCCTACCTCAACGAACGCACGCCCGGCTACCGCCAGGTTCGCCAACGGCTAGAGGCCAAGGCGGTCACCGGTGCCGCCCCGCGTGCCAGCCGCCGGAACAACCGGAATCGGACCTCGACCTCCGCCGACACCCAGGTCCGACCTGACCCGGACGGACCCCGCTCCGACACCGGCTCCACGGACGATGCTCGCGCCGGATCCGACATCGGATCCGCCACTGCGGCGGGCGCCGAAACGGTGGGGGCGTCGGCCGAAGCTCGGCGCAGCCCCGCGGCGGGCCCTAAGTTGCCCCCCGGTTACTCGGCTAGCCATCCGCCCCGGCCCCGGAAGAACAAAAGGCGCTGAACCGTCCAGTGGGTTGTCGGTGTCGGTGCTGAGGTTGCGGCCGGGTACCGTTGGCGACGTGCTTTCTTCCCGGCTCGGTGACCAACGTGACCGCTGAAGGCGGGCCGCAGGGCCCCCCCGAGCTCATCTCGCTCGTGCGCGACATCCCCGATTTTCCCACCGCCGGCGTACTGTTCAAAGACATCACCCCCTTGCTGGCCGACGGCACCGCCTGGCGCGAAACCGTGGAGCAACTGGCCCGCCTCCACCACGGGGTGGCCGTGGACCGGATTGTGGGCATAGAGGCTCGGGGCTTCGTGGTCGGCGCCGCCTTGGCTTACCGCCTGGGCGTGGGCTTTGTGCCCGTTCGTAAACCCGGCAAGCTGCCCCATACCTCCACGTCGGTCACCTACCGCCTCGAATACGGCCAGGACACCCTGGAGATGCATACCGACGCGGTCGGGCCTGGTGAGCACATCTTGGTGGTGGACGACGTGTTGGCTACCGGCGGTACCGCCGCCGCCGCGGTGGAGCTGGTCGAGGCGGCTGGGGCGAAGGTGGTGGGCTTGACCGTGCTCATCGAGTTGGCTTTCCTACAGGGCAGGTCCCGTTTGGGCACCACCCCGGTGGCGTCACTGATCAGGTACTAGTACAGGGCAGGTACTAGGACGGGCGACCGGTACTAGCAGGGGGAGGCCCAAGACTTGTCACACGATCACAGCTCCCCGGGGTGAAGCGAGCGGGGTACTGGCTAACCGAAAGGACAAACGGAGATGGTCACGGTGGATCGGGTCCTGCCTTGGCGTCGAGATGCCAGCAGTCGGGTGGCGGAGATCGAGCCGTTGGTGGCGGGGTTCCGGGGACGCCAGGCCAAGGGTCAAACGGCGTTGGTGACCAAGGCCTGGGAGCTGGCCGCGGGGGTGCACTCGGGCCAGATGCGTCGATCGGGCGAGGCCTACATCTCCCACCCGCTGGCCGTGGCCATCATCGTGGCCGAGCAAACCAACGACCCCATCATCATCGCCGCCGCCCTGCTCCACGATGCCGTCGAAGATACCGCCCTGACCCTGGCCGATCTGGAGCGGGACTTCCCTCCCGAGGTGGCCACCATCGTGGACGGGGTCACCAAGCTCGAACGCATCCACTTCGCCAACAAAGAGGCCCAACAGGCCGCCACCATGCGCAAGATGCTGGTGGCTATGGCCAAGGACCTGCGGGTGCTGATCATCAAGCTGGCCGACCGGTTGCACAACATGCGCACCATCGCCGCCATGTCGGTGGAAACCCAACACCGCATCGCCCGAGAAACCCTCGATGTGTACGCCCCCTTGGCCCATCGCCTGGGCATGCAGGACATGCGCCAACAGCTCGAGGATCTCGCCTTCGCTGCCCTGCACCCCAAGCGCTACGCCGAGATCGACTCCATGGTGTGGAACCGCACCCCCGAGCGTGAGCTGTATTTGATGCAGGTCATTGAGGAGGTGCACCAGCGCCTCAATGCCCTCGGTATCGAGGCCGAGATCACCGGGCGTCCCAAGCACCTGTGGAGCATCTACGAAAAGATGGTGGTCAAAGGCCGCGAGTTCAGCGAGATCTTCGACCTGGTCGGTATTCGGGTGCTGGTCCACTCGGTGAAGGATTGCTACGCGGCGGTGGGCTGTATTCATGCCGCCTGGCGGCCGGTGCAGGGTCGGTTCAAGGACTTCATCGCCATGCCGAAGTTCAACAACTACCAGTCCCTGCACACCACCGTGATCGGCCCCCAAGCCAAGCTGCTCGAGGTGCAGATCCGCACGGTGGAGATGAACCTGCGCTCCGAGTTCGGTGTCGCCGCCCACTGGCGCTATAAGGCCGCCCCGGCGGACATGGAGTGGCTGGACCGCATCGTGGACTGGCAGGGGGACATCTCCGACCCCAGCGAGTTCATGGCCACCCTCAAGGTCGATCTCGACCAGGGCGAGGTCATGGTCTTCACCCCCAAAGGCGAGGTGTTGAGCCTGCCGGCCGGCGCCACCCCCGTCGATTTCGCCTACGCCATTCACACTGAGGTCGGCCATAGCTGCATCGGGGCCAAGGTCGACGCCCGCCTGGTCAGTTTGGACACGGCGTTGCATTCGGGCGAGACGGTGGAGGTGTTCACGGCCAAGACCGCCACCGCGGGACCTTCCCGGGATTGGCTCCAGACGGTGGTCACCCCCAAGGCGGAGTCCCGCATCAAGCAGTGGTTCGCCGCCCAGGACCGCGAGGACGAGGTCGAAAACGGCCGCGAAGACGTCGAGAACGCCCTGCGGGTGGCCGGTCTTCCCGTGCAACAACTGCTCGATCTCGGGGTGTTGGAACAAGTCGCGGAGGATCTTCGCTTCGCCGATGTGGAGGCCCTCTATCGGGCGGTTGGCGGCGCCAACCTCACCGCCAAGTTGGTCGCCAGCCGGGCCCGGCGGCGGCTGTCCACCGGCGAACCGGATCAGGAAGTGCAGCTATCGGGCAAGGTGTTGGACCCGGCCAAGCCCGATCGCCGCCGGCCGGCGGTTGGTGTCCATGTCGAGGGCATGGAAGACGTGCTGGTGCGCCTGGCCCGCTGCTGCACGCCGGTCCCGGGCGACGAGATCATGGGCTTCCACACCCGGGGCCGAGGGGTATCGGTGCACCGGGCCGACTGTGCCAACGCGGTGTCCCTGTCCGATGCGCAGTCCGGCCGCCTCCTCGAGGTGGAATGGGGTAACGAGCACACCGCCCATTTCCTGGTCTCCATCGAGATCAAGGCCATCGACCGCACCCGGCTGCTGCGAGACGTGGCCACCGTGCTGGCCGACTATCACGTCAACATCCTGGCTTGTCAGACTCTGACCGGGCCCGACCGGGTGTCCAAGATGCGCTTCGATTTCGAGGTTGGGGACCCCTCCCACCTGCAGTCCGCCATTGCTGCCGTGCAGGGCATCGAGAGCGTCTACGGGGTGCGGCGCATCATGCCCGGCGGTGAGGCCAAGGCCACCAACGCCGGGCGCATGGCCAAGCCGCAGCTGCAACCGTGATTGCCGGTTGGCCCGTTGCCGGTGGCGTCATCGTTTCGCGCTGACCCTCAACGGGTAGCTATGGCTGCGAGCGCGTTGGTTCAGTCAGGGCGCGCCACGAGCCAAAGGATCGATATGGACCTGTGGACCTGGCCCGACATCGCCATTGATGACGCCAAAGGCACCGCCGACAACATCGACCGAAGCACCGTGATCGGCTACGAGGTGGAGGCCACCGACGGCGGCATCGGCACGGTGGACGAAACCACCGAGGAGGCGGGGGCGGCCACCCTGGTGGTGGACACCGGCTGGTGGATCTTCGGCCGCAAGCGCCTGCTACCGGCGGGCACCATATCCCGCATCGACCACCTCGACGGCAAGGTCTACCTGCGCTGTTCGAAAGAGGACATCAAAGCCGCCCCCGACTACGACGCCGGCTGGCTGGGCGACGAGGCCTACCGCAGCACCCTCAACACCCACTACAACCGCTGAACCGCGGAGGACTCGCTACGAATCGCCGCTGTGCATACCCTGCCGGTTGGTTATACTGATGGGTATGACTTATCGGGTGGGTCCGAAGGGCCAGGTTGTCATTCCCAAAGTCTTGCGTGATGAGCTGGGGATCGAGCCTGGCGACGAAGTGAATTTCTGGCGTGATGGAGACCACTTGGCGTTGCGTCCCGTTCGTCCGCAGCCATTGCGAGGCCGGTTCGCCGGCGCGCCCTTGGCTGAGATTTTGACCGCGGAGCGAACGGCTGATCGGGTTCGAGACCGGTGACGGTCGTGCTCGATTCCTGGGCAGTGATTCGCTTCCTCGAGGGCGTTGACCCTGCGGCGGGCCAGGTCGCCACGCTGCTGGACGTCCAGCGTCCCGTCATGAGTTGGATCAATCTCGGCGAGGTGTTCTACGTCATCCGCCGTGCCGCCGGGGAGGAGGCGGCCGCCTCGACCATTCGTGATCTTCGTGACGTCCTCTCCGCTGAGCTGCCCGTCGAGTCCCGGATCATCGATGCCGCTCGGATCAAGGCGCAACACCCCATGGCCTACGCCGATGCGTTCGCCGCGGCCACCGCGATCGCCCACGCCGCCGAACTCTGGACCGGCGACCCCGAGCTACTCATTGCCCACGCCCCTTGGCGTCCGAAAGACCTGCGTTCGTAGGTGAATGTAGTTGAGAATCTGCCCGATCAGGTCCTCAACCTTGACAGACCTTCCGAGACACGGGCCGGAATCGATCTTGCGAGCGCGGTTCGCCGGACTGATCCTCGCTGATGGCTTCGCGCGTTCGTTCCCGTCGCACGAACTGCGGAGGGTGCTCCTCGAGCAGGACCTGACGGCGGAAGGACAGCACACTGTCGTAGAAGGACCGATGTTCTTCGCTGAAGGGCACGGAGACCGTCTGCGGTTCGCGGATGGTGGATCTGCCGATGTCACGACGTCGGGTGCGATTCATCACGTGAGCGAGTGAATGCGACTCCTCCAGGTCGCGGATGCAGCTGACCCGGTCAGCGTCGTCGAGTCGTTGGCCGAGAGACTGGACTTGGACCCGTTCAAACGGGGGGTCTCGTTTCACTGCAAGGGCGAGCCTCAAGGGCTCGGACTGCCGAGCGTCCATCTGCGGTTCGGGTCGGTGCGGGCCAGCGTGGCGTTCAACACCAGAGCGGTGCGGGACGGTAGTGAGGGCGCCGGTAACGTCGAGCGCCGTGGCAGAGACCTTTCAGGCCCCTCGGGGGACACGAGACATAGTGGCGCCGGAATCGGAGCGCTGGCGCGCCCTGGTCCAGCTCTTCGCGGTGGCCGCGGGACGCGCCGGCTACCAGGCCGTCATCCCGCCCATGTTTGAGGACCTGGGGGTGTTCCTGCGGGTGGGGGAGTCCACCGACGTGGTCCGCAAGGAGATGTTCCTGCTGGCCGAACGAGAGGGCGAGGCCCGCCAGGCCCTGCGGCCAGAGCAGACCGCCTCGGTCTGTCGCATGTTCGCCCAGCACCGCCCGGCCACCCCCTGGAAAGCCTGGTACGCCGGCTCCAACTTCCGCTACGAGCGCCCCCAGAAGGGCCGGTACCGCCAGTTCGACCAGGTCGGCGCCGAGGTTCTGGGGACGAACGACCCCGAGGCCGACGTGGAGATCATTGCCCTGGCCTGGCGTTTCTACCAAGAGCTGGGGCTGCGCCAGGTCCGTCTGCTGCTCAACTCGCTGGGCGACGGCGCCGGCCGGGCTGCGTACGTGGCCGCCCTGCGAAGCCACTTCGAAACCAACCTCGATGCCCTTTCGGCCCAATCCCGCCAGACCCTGGCCGCCAACCCGCTGCGAGTGCTGGACTCCAAGCGACCCGAAGACGCCGAGCTGGTGACGGCCGCGCCAGCCATGGTCGATCATCTCTCCGACGAGGATGGCGCCCACTTCGACACCGTGCGCAGCGGCCTCGACGCCTTGTCCATTCCCTACACGTTGGCCCCTCGCCTGGTCCGCGGGCTGGACTACTACACCCGCACTACCTTCGAGTTCGCCGCTGAGGCCCTCGACGCCGCCCAGAACGCGGTGGGCGGCGGCGGTCGCTACGACGGGCTGGTGGCGGATCTGGGCGGTCCCGCGGTGGCCGGGGTCGGCTTCGCCCTGGGGGTGGATCGCATCCTGCAGGCCTGCGACTCGGAAGGAGTCTTCGGCCCGCCCGAGCCTGCCGTGGACGTATTCGTGGTCTGCACCGTGGCCGGCACCGTCGCCCTGCAGCTGGCCGACGAGCTGCGCCAGGCCGGCATCGGCGCCGACCGGGCCTACGACGGGCGCTCGATGAAGTCACAGATGAAAGCGGCGGATCGAAGTGGAGCTCGGCTTGCTCTCATCGTCGGCTCCCAAGAGCTGGAAGACGATGTGGTCACCGTACGCCCCTTGCGCGCCGGCGGTGAGCAGCACCGCGTCGCTCGGTACGAGCTGATCCGCACTGTTCGGGACGAGCTGGTCCGCACTGTTCGGGACGAACTGATCCCCACTGTTCGAGCGGAGCTTGAACGCTAGGTTCTTCGCTCGTGACCGACTCGGCCCAGACCTCGATGCGATCCCATTACTGCGGCCAGTTGGGCGAAGCCGACATCGGCGCCGAGGTGTCCTTGTGCGGGTGGGTAGCTCGGCGTCGCGAGCACGGGGCCGCCCTCGCCTTTGTGGATCTGCGTGACCGCACCGGGTTGGTGCAGTGCGTGGTGGATGGCTCCGTTGATGTGCGCAACGAGTATGTGCTGCGCGTCATCGGCACCGTCACCCGCCGCCCCCCGGGCAACGAGAACGCCGACATCGCCACCGGCACGGTGGAGATCACCGGCTGCCAGGTCGAGGTTCTCTCCGCCTCCGAGCCCCTGCCCATCCCGCTGTCGGATCGCGTCGACGTAGACGAGAACCAGCGGCTGCGTTACCGCTACTTGGACCTGCGCCGGGAACGGCTGCAGCGCAACTTGCGCACCCGGGCCAAGGTCAACGCGGTGGTCCGCCGCTCCATGGAGGAACAGGGCTTCTTGGAGATCGAGACGCCCATGTTGATCGCCTCCACGCCCGAGGGCGCCCGGGACTTTGTCGTGCCCAGCCGGCTCAAGCCCGGCTCCTTCTACGCACTACCGCAGTCCCCGCAGCTGTTCAAGCAGCTGACCATGGTGGGGGGTATCGACCGTTACTACCAGATCGCCCGCTGCCTCCGGGACGAAGATCTGCGGGCGGACCGCCAGTTCGAGTTCACCCAACTCGACGCCGAGGCCAGCTTCGTGTCCGGTGACGACGTGCGCCGCTTTATCACCGAGGCAGTCCTGGCCGCCGCCGAAGCGGTGACCGGCACCCGCCCCGCTTTCCTGGGTGACATCAGCTGGGAACAGTCCCAGGAACGCTTCGGCTCGGACAAGCCCGACGTCCGCTTCGGTATGGAGCTCATCGAGCTGACCGATCTGTTCGCCACCACCGAGTTCAATGCCTTCCGTTCGCCCTGTGTGAAGGCCATCCGTGAGGCGGGCGGGGCCACCCGCAGCCGCAAGCAACTCGACGCGCTCACCGATCACGCCAAAAGCTGGGGAGCCAAGGGTCTGGTGTGGATGAAGGTGGAGGAAGGCGGCACCGTCAACTCGCCGGTGGCCAGGTTCCTCTCCGCCCAGGAGCTGGCCGCGGTCGTGGCCCGCACCGAGGCGGTAGCGGGTGATGTGCTCTACATCGTGGCCGACGCGCGCACCATGGTGCGCCACGTGTTGGGCCTGCTGCGCCTACATCTGGGCAAGCCACCGGTCAACGAGGGCGGTCTCAACTTCTTGTGGATAGTGGACTTCCCGCTCTTCGAAGGCATCGACCCCGAGACCGGTGGGCCCATCCCCGCCCATCACCCCTTCACCATGCCCCACCCAGAAGACATCAATGGCCTCGGTGGCCTGGGTGAGCCCGTGCCCGACCCTTCCGTGCTCCTGGCCGCCCGCTCCCAGGCCTACGACCTGGTCCTCAACGGCTGGGAACTGGGTTCGGGAAGCGTGCGAATCCATCGTGGCGACACCCAACAGCGCATCTTCGAGCTGCTCGGCATCGGCCCCGAGGCCCAGCAACGCAAGTTCGGCTTCCTGCTCGACGCCTTCCGCTACGGCGCCCCTCCTCACGCCGGCTTCGCCTTTGGCATCGACCGACTGGTGGCATTGCTTTCCGGCGAGGAGAACATCCGCGAGGTCATCGCCTTCCCCAAGACCCAGTCAGGCCTGGACCCGTTGACCAACGCCCCCACCGAACTCGACCAGCGCCAGCTGGACGAGCTGGGTCTGCGGCTGCTGCCCAAGGCCCAGTAGTGCCTGCAGGCCCCGCAGACCCGGGAACCGGCCTCAGACCACCGAGAACTCGATCACGATCCCGGCCGGATCCGCCCCGGGAAAGGCCAGCCGGCGGTTGCGGATCACCCGGTTGGGTTCGGTATAAATCGACACGGCGAGTTCGAAGCCGTCCCGGAAGGCCCGAGCCTCGGTGTAGGACAGCGGCTCGATGTCCATACCCATGCGATCCAGCTCGTCGACCACGCTAACGGCCACGGCTCGAGCCTCGTAGCCGAAGGTCTGGAAGGCCCTACGCTTAGTTTCGTCTTCGCCGTCGATGGGCAGCCGTTCCAGCTCGCATGGCAGGGTGACCCCGGCTAGCAGCCGGTCCAGGGCGCCGCTTTCGGCGTTGATGGGATGGCGGATGGCCGGTTCGGCGTATGCCTCGATTTCACCCCCGCCAGCCACCTCGGCGGTCGCCGCACCGCTGCGGCCACGAGGGGAAAGCTGCACCACCCGAGCTGCGGCATCAAAATCGAGGTAGGGGGCAGACTCGTCTTCCAGACGCTTGCGTCGGGAGCCCACGAAGACGAACCCTGACAGCACGACCATGGTCAAGATCGACGCCAGCAGCCATACCAATCCAACGCGTCCAAGCCAGGTGCTCACAGTGCTGTCATTCTTGCCTACCAGCAGGCTCCCGCGTGCCCCGGGTTACCTAGCGCGTAGGATCCCCGCTCGTGGGTGGGCCCGATGACCTCTTCGGTGTTGCCGCGGCTCGCCAGCTGCAACGTCGGGCGCCGTTGGCCGAGCGTCTGCGGCCGCGCCGCCTGCAAGACGTGGTCGGCCACGAAGAACTGCTCGGTCCCGGGCGGCCGCTGCGGGCCCTGGTTGACACCGATCGGGTGGGCTCGCTGATCCTGTGGGGACCGCCTGGCACCGGTAAGACCACCATCGCTCGTCTGGTGGCTGAGGCCTCGTCGTCGGTGTTCGTGCAGCTCTCGGCGGTGACGGCCACCGTGAAGGATGTTCGCGAGGTGATCGCCGCGGCTCGCCAGCGGTTGGGGGAGCAGGGCCACACCACCATGTTGTTCCTCGACGAGGTCCACCGCTTCAACAAAGCCCAGCAGGACGCGTTGTTGCCGGCGGTGGAGTCGGGGCTGCTGGTGCTGATCGGTGCGACCACCGAGAACCCCTACTTCGAGGTCAACCCGCCCCTGCTGTCGAGATCTTCGCTGTTTCGGCTGGAGCCCCTCGCTCCTGCCGCGGTGCGTGAACTGCTGCAACGGGGGGCGGCGGAGCTCGGGGTAATGGTGCAGGAGGCGGCCCTGGATCACCTAGCCGACGTGGCCAACGGGGACGCCCGCCATGCCTTGGGCGCCCTCGAGGTGGCCGCCGCCCTGGCCCTGGACCGGGTCGGCTCCGCCCCCGGGGCCGGTCCGCGGGCGGCGCAACCGGAGGTGACGGGCCAAGACGCCATCGCCGCCCTAGGGACCAAGGCCATTGGCTACGGGGTCGATGAGCACTACGATGTGGCCAGCGCCTTCATCAAGTCGATCCGGGGTTCGGACCCCGATGCCGGGCTGTACTGGCTGGCCCACATGCTCGAAGCCGGCGAGGATGTGCGTTTCATCGCTCGGCGTTTGGTCATTCTGGCCTCGGAGGACGTGGGTATGGCCGACCCGATGGGGCTGATGGTGGCGGAGGCGGCTGCCCGCTCGGTGGATTTCGTGGGATTGCCCGAAGCGGGCCTGAACCTGGCCCACGCCGTCATCTACCTGGCCACCGCCCCCAAATCAAACCGGGTGACCACCGCCTTGGCCGCCGCCGTCCACGACGTGCGCACCCAGCGCAACCCTGGCGTGCCCGCTCATCTCCGTGGGAGCGGCTACCGGGGGGCGGAAGAGCTCGGCCACGGGGTCCGCTATCGCTACCCCCACGACGATCCGACCGGCTGGGTTGATCAGCAGTACCGGCCCGATGGCCTCACCGAGCGCTACTACCGTCCCTCCCAACACGGGCGGGAAGCCTCCCTGGCTGCCCGCCAGCCCAGCCCGCCGGCCCCCGCCCGCCCCCCCGCCCCCCCCCCCCCCGCCCCCCCCGGGGGGGCTTTTGGGGGGCGGCGGGGGGGGGGGGGGGCGGGGGGGGGGGGGGGGGGGGGGGGGGGGGGGGGGGGGGGGGGGGGGGGGGGGGGGGGGGGGGGGGGGGGGGGGGGGGGGGGGGGGGGGGGGGGGGGGGTGGTGGGGGGTGGGGGG
>JANPEN010000279.1:0-4177 GCA_031422955.1 Acidimicrobiia bacterium | reverse complement strand
GGCCTTGAGCCGGTCGATCAGTGCCGGCCCCAGTCCCGTGGCACTCAGCGCGAGACGCACCGCCGGGGCCGTCGTGGTCGGCTCGAAGACGTCGATCTCCATGGCGATGAGCTTGGGGGTGTCGTCGCGCTTGTCGACGCGGCCCCGGATGCAGACGACGACGTCGTCGGCGAGCTTGTAACCGTGGTCCTGCATCGTCTTGGGGAACACCATGACCTCGGCGGACGAGCGCAGGTCCTCGAGGGTGAACACGGCCATCAGGTCGCCCTTGCGGGTCCACTTGCGCACCAGGTTGGTGACCACACCGCCGATGATCACCCGGTTGCCGTCCTCTTGGGTCTCCAGATCACCCAGCGCGCATTCGGTCTTACGGGCCAAGAGCCGCTCGTAACCCATCAGCGGGTGATCGGACACGTACAACCCCAGCATCTCCTTCTCGAAGGCCAGCTTGGGCCGCTTGGCCAACTCGATGTCGGGGATGACGGTGCGCTCATCGAACACCGGTCCCGCCCCCCCGTCGAGAGAGCCGAACAGCGTCTGCACGCCCATCTCGTGCTCGCGGCGACGGGCGACGGTCTGGTCGATGATCTGCTCGAAGGAGCTGAGCAGGCCCTGGCGAGGATGGGCTAAGGAATCGAACCCGCCGGCTTTGATGAGGGACTCGATGGTGCGTTTGTTGAGCACCTTCTCATCGACTCTCTGGGCGAAATCGTAGAAATCAGCGAAAGGACCACCCATGTCGCGTTCGGCCAGGATGAGCTCGACCAGGCCCTCACCCACGTTGCGCACCGCGGCCAGACCGAAGGTGATCTCGCCCTGCTCGCCGGGACCGAACTCGCTATCGGACCGGTTGACGTCGGGGACGCGCACCCGAATACCCATGGTGCGGCACTCGTTGAGATAGATGGCGGCTTTATCCAGGTTGGCCCGGACCGAGCTGAGCAGGCAAGACAGGTACTCAATGGGGTAGTTCGCCTTGAGATAGGCGGTCTGGTAGGCGACGTAGCCGTAACCGTAGGAATGGCTCTTGTTGAAGGCGTAGTCGGCGAAGGGCTCGATGATGTCGAACCAGGCGGTGCCCAGCTCCCTGCCGTAGCCAGTGGTCTCGCAGCCGGCCACGAACTTTTCTCGCTCCTTGGCGATGAGCTCGCGAATCTTCTTGCCGCAGGCCTTGCGTAGGTTGTCTGCCTCGGCCAGGGAGTATCCCGCGAATCGCTGGGCGATGCGCATCATGGACTCCTGGTAGATCATCAACCCGTAGGTGTCTCCCAGGATGTCCTCGGCGTCGGCGTGGAGGTACTCGGTGGACTTACGCCCGTTCTTGCGGTCGGCGTAATCGTTGTGCATGTTGGCGGCCATGGGCCCTGGCCGATACAGCGCCACCAGGGCGGCGACATCTTCGAAGCGGGTGGGTTGCATGGACCGAATGAGGGCCCGCATGGGGGCAGACTCCAGCTGGAACACCCCAATGGTGTCGCCCCGCCCCAACAGCTCATAGGTCTTGCTGTCGTGCAGGTCAACATTGTCGATATCGACCTCTATGCCCCGGGTGCGTCGGATCAGAGCCAGGGAGTCGGTGATGACATCGAGGTTGCGTAACCCCAGGAAGTCCATCTTCAACAGGCCCAGATCTTCAACCCCGTGCATCTCGTACTGGGTGACGATGGGGGCGTCTTCTGGCTTTTGGCCGGACTCCGGCTTGCGCTGGATGGGCAGGTACTCCGTCAACGCGTCGCGGGTGATGACCACCGCGGCGGCGTGGATGCCGTCCTGGCGACGCAAACCCTCCAGACCCCTGGCCACGTCCACCACCCGCTGCACGTCGGGGTCGGTCTCACACATCTGGCGCAGCTCGCCCGCCATCTTGTAGCCGTCTTCGTACTTGGGATGCGGCTCCAGGCAGGCGTAGAGCGGGGTATCGCGCCCCATTACCAGCGGCGGCATGGACTTGGCCACCCGGTCCCCCATGGCATAGGGGTAGCCCAGCACCCGAGCGGCGTCGCGCACCGCGGCTCTGGCCTTGATCTGGGAGAAGGTGACGATCTGGGCGACGTGGTCACGGCCGTACCGCTCGGCCGCGTAGCGGATCATCTCGTCGCGGTAGCGGGAGTCGAAGTCCATGTCGATGTCGGGCATGGACACCCGGGAGGGGTTGAGGAAGCGCTCGAAAAGCAGGTCGTAACGGATGGGATCGAGATCGGTGATGCGCAGGCAGTAGGCCACCGCGCAACCCGCCGCGCTGCCGCGCCCTGGACCGACCCGGATGCCGGCCTTACGGGCGTAGTCGATCAGGTCCCACACGATCAGGAAGTATGAGCTGAAGCCCATGTCAGCGATGGTCTGCAGCTCATACACCAACCGCTCGGTGACACTGTCTTCGAGCTGTTCGCCCCAACGAGCCCTGGCCCCCTCGAAGGTGAGCTGGCGCAGATAATCGCTGTCGGTCTCGAAGCCTTCCGGCAGCGGGAAGCGCGGAAGCTTGGATTCGCCGAAGTTGATCTCGACGTCGCAGCGTTCCGCCACCCACAAGGTGTTGTCGCAAGCGACCTCAACCTCCCGGAAGGTGTACCGCATCTCCTCGGCGGTCTTGAGATAGTGCTGGTCGCCATGGAACTTGAACCGGTCGGTGTCCGCCATTAGGGCACCCGTCTGCACGCACAGCAGGGCGTCGTGGGCCTCGCAGTCGCGCTGATGGGTGTAGTGGCTGTCGTTGGTGGCCAGCAGCGGCGCCCCGATCTTGCGGGCGATCTCCAACAGCTGGGGGTTGGTCTGCTGCTGGGCGGGGATGCCGTGGTCCTGGATCTCCACGAACAGGTTGTCGCGCCCGAAGATGTCCTGCAGCCGGCCGGCCCGGGTCAGGGCCAGTTGCTCATCGCCAGCCAACAGGGCCTGCAGCACGTGTCCGCCCAGGCAGCCGGTGGTGGCGATCAGCCCCTCGCTGTGCTCGGCCAGCACCTCCCAGTCGACGCGGGGCTTGTAGTAGTAGCCCTCCAGGTAGGCCCTGGAGGCGATCTGGATGAGGTTTTTGTAGCCGACGTTGTTCTCCGCCAGCAGGGTCAGGTGGTAATAGAGCTTGGTACCGCCCGCCGCGTCGCCGCCGGAATCGTCCACCTTGCCGCCTCGACGGGCGGGTCGCTCGGAACGATGCTCGTGGGCCAGATACGCCTCGGTGCCGATGATCGGCTTCACCCCGACCTTGCGGGCCGCCTTGTAGAAGTCCAAGACCCCGTACATGTTGCCGTGGTCGGTGATGCCGATGGCGGGCTGCCCGTCATCTTTGGCCTTGGCGACCACGGCGTCGACCCTGGCTGCGCCATCGAGCATGGAGTACTCGGTATGCACGTGCAGGTGCGTGAACGACTTAGCCATCGGCGCCTTCCTCACGTCGTTGTCCCCAGTCAATCCACAGGTGCTATCCCCAGCCTGTGGATGAATGACAGCGATGTGATTCCAGAACCTAGCCGGGCCCAGCCGCCGAGGCCCACTGGCCACGCTCCAGCCCTCACAGCCGCCGCGCCGCCCCCGCCGCACCGGGTGGGTGGGCCGCTATAGGTAGGTGCCCGGCCGGTGCTCGGCACCCGGCCCCGGCCCGCCCATGGGACCCCCAGGGCCCCCTGGTGGCGGCCCGGTGGACCCGGGGGGCAGACCCCGCATTTGTTCGAGCTGCTGGCGGGCCATTACCTGCTGGGCGAACATGGTGGCCTGAATCCCTTGGAAAAGCCCCTCCAGCCAGCCCACTAGCTGGGCTTGGGCCACCCGCAGCTCCGCCCCCGAGGGCGCCTCTTCCTCAGTGAAGGGCATGGTCAGACGGGCCAGCTCCTGTTGCAGGTCGGGGGACAAAGTGGTGGACAGCTCGTGCACGGACAGGTCGTAGATATCCCGCATGCGGTCGCGGGAGCGCTCGTCGAGTTCGGCGTTACGCACCTCTTCGAGGAGCTGACGGATCATGGAACCAATTCGCATGATCTTGGCCGGCTGCTCGATGACCTCGTTGGGGGACTGCTGGTCGCCGGGCTGGGAGGCCTCCGGCGAAGCATCCAGGTTCACGATCTCGGGACGTTCTGCGTCGGCTGTCACAGTCCGCAACGTTAGCCATCGGCCCGGGCCCGCCGCGCTAGCGCCAGCCGTACTCGCGTTGGCCGACGCTCAGCCGGCCAGGCCGACTAGCAGGGGCACG
>JANPEN010000278.1:0-2099 GCA_031422955.1 Acidimicrobiia bacterium | reverse complement strand
CCCATCAGCCCGGAGGTGAGCCGGTCGGGAGGTGTTCAGGTCTTAACAGCCGCCCGGCGCATCGTGCTGGCTGGCGCCAACGGAGGCCAGGGAACCACTACGGTCGCAGCGGCGATGGCGGTCTTCGCCTTCACCGTCATGGACGCCGGGCGCATCGAGCAGCTCCCCGGACCGGAGGAGCGGACCATCACCGTGGCGGTGGTCCGAGGCCCGTGTTACCTCGCCCTCCGGCCCCTGGTCGGCGCTGGCGGCCCGCAACCCGACGGGATCGTGTTGGTCCGGGAGCCGGGCCGGAGGTTGACCGCAACGGACGTCGAGGACGTCACGGGCGGGCCGGTCTTCGCCACCGTTGATGTCTCGCCGATCGTGGCCCCCACCATCGATGCCCGCCCGCCCGCCCGCCCGCCCACAGCCCGCCGGCCCGCCCACAGCCAGCCCGCATGGCCCTCTGACGGCTGTCAATGATCGGCACAGACTGTCCACTTGCGGCTGAGCCGCAAATGGAGGCGAGCCCCGAGGCGTGTGGCGCGGCCCCTCGGGGGCGAATCGGTACGGGCTGCTCGTGCTCGCCGGGTTCGGTCATGCGGTGCTTTGCGGTGGGGCTAACGGGCTGCGCCCCCTTCACGGCGAAGTCGAATGGCGGCCACCAGAGATCGCGGTGCCGACATGGCCGCCCCAGGTTTCGCAGGGGCGAAGCGGCGCAGACGCCGAGATGAACGTCGTACCCGTGGCCTCGGAGCGGGCGAGGGTCCTTCGCGCAGTTCGTTGCGTCCCGGCCCGCGATGCGAGCTGCGCACTCGCCGGCTGATCGTCGACAAGCGTCGGTGCTCAATGAGCGCATGTAGGCGCTCTGCCGCCACGGGGCTGCTGAGGCCTCAACACACCTGGTGATTCTGGTCGGGCATCGTTGGGCGAACCTCGTTGGTCTCACCGCAGAAGCCGACCTCGTGGGCTCGTCGCTCCAGCGCCAGAGCGGTGGCCTCGGCCCCGGGGAAGGTCGTACGCCTGTTGACGTTATGTGGTAAAGCACATAGCCTTGAGCCGTGAACGCACTTGCCCTGGTCGCCGATCTTCCTCATCCCGGGGCGGCGATTCGTGAGCGGCGGATCGAGCTGGGGTGGACCCAAGCGAAGCTGGCAGCTGAGGCCGACGTGACCCAGGCGGATGTGTCTCGGATCGAAAGCGGCGAGCTCGACGCTCGATGGTCGACGATCCGTCGGCTGTCGGTCGCCCTGGCGTCCCCGGAGCCCGCTCGCCGCAGTCTGGCCAACGGCAACCGACGCTCGAGGAAACCGCTCGAGGGACGGGCGTGGACGCCGACGGGTTCGGAACTGCCGGTCGAGCCCGCCTAGCCCGTGCGGCTTCGACACGCCTCGGCTACTGATCGGGTGGCCCTCGCCGAGCTTCGGATCGGGTCCGACGGGGAGTTGTGGCTCGAAGAGGTAGGCGAGATCGTTGCGGGGTTACTCGACTGGCGTGATCGCAGGCCCGAGTTGGATCGCCACGTCCTCGTGCTGGAGGACGACCACGGCGCGGTCGTAGCGGTCTCGGCGCATGAAGCCGAGGAAGATCTCGACGGTCGGGTGTTCGCCCGCTCTCGCTACCTGTTGGTGACCGCTGTTCACGCCGAACGCCGACGGACCGGGCTGGCTCGCGTCGTCGTCGAGTCGGTGGTGGCGGATATCCAACGGAACGGCGGCGAGGCGGTGAGCTGGTTGGTGCATCCAGGCAATCAGCCTTCGCTGGCGTTCGCGCACTCGGTCTTTCCCAACATCGAGGAGACCTATCCGCCCGAAGACCATCCGTACGCCCGCTTTGTCCTGATCCTCTGACGGCGCACTTGTCGGCGCTGCGGCGCTCGTGGTCTCCTCACCGCGTCGCCGCTGTTGAAGCTGACCGCTGAAGCGCGACGCCTGGTGCTGGCCACGGGAACGGCGGGTTTTGTTCCCGTCCTGTTCCCGAGAACACCGGGAAACAGCGTTCATCAAGGGGTACCAGCGGGTAACCTGGCCAAGTGACCTCAGACACAAAAAAGCTGGCCAGAGGACATTTCCTCTGGCCAGCTGACTGCGCCCTCGGGGCGACTCGAACGCCCGCAC
>JANPEN010000277.1:0-4444 GCA_031422955.1 Acidimicrobiia bacterium | reverse complement strand
GGCTGGCCGGTCCGGCCGATAGATACGGCCGGTCGGGCCCGTTGGATTGCGCAGGAAGCCTTCGCTCAGGGCTGCGCCCAATAGAAGCGGTCGTTCCACGGAGTATTTAGCGGTCTTGTAGCGAGTCACCAACGCCGCTCGGTGGGGATCGGGCTGGTGCTGGGCGGCGCCGAACAGATCGAGGTACTGGCCAATGTGCAACTCCACCTCCATCTCGTGGAAGCAGTGACGTACCGCGGCCGGTAGCTCTGCGATCAAACGCTCGGCGTAGACGAAGGCCAGATCACCCAGCAGCACGGCCATACCCTCGGCGAAACGCCTGGACTCACCCCGCCACTGATGGTGGCGATGGGCGCTGTGCCAGAGGCGGTGCACGGTGGGGGCATGGCGACGAGTCAACGAGCCGTCCATGACATCGTCGTGGATCAGGGCAAAGGTGTGCAGCATTTCCAGCGCCGCCCCCAGATCCACCAACCGGGGGTCGCCGGGGTCGCCGCCGGTACCGACGAAGGACCAGTAGGCGAAAGCAGGGCGCGTCCGCTTGCCGCCGTTGGCGATGAAGCCCCGGAGCCGATCGAAGCCCTGGCCTATCTCGGGGTCGAGTTCGGACCAACGTTCGGATTCGTCGCGCAGCAACTCGTCCAATCGCTGCTCTACCGCCAGCAAGGTGGCCGCAAAGGTCAGCGTTGGCCGCTCCCATCCTGCCGTTGACTCCTGCCCTGGCCGAGGGCTATCGAACGGTGCTTCGGTGAGCAACTCAGTCATCGGGACGCTCCGAAAGTAAGGACGGGAATCAAAGCTTGGCGCCAGGTAGCGCATCCTTGGAGCCAGCTTCCAAAGTTGGCGGACCCGGGCCCGCTATGCCCACTCGGATCCAAAGCCAAACCGGGTCCGCCTCACCGAGGCGCCGGAGTAGCCGCTTCTGCCGGCCAGACCACGAAGGGTGAGGGCTTGCCGCAATGCCCGCCGAGCCGCACCACCGAGAGTGGGTGCAGCGACGCGAGAGGTGACCTCTGACACATCGGTGGAGCGGGTGGCTGATCATCTGCTCGCCGCCCAACGGTCAACAAGACGACATCGCCCATCGCCCTGCTCAGCGCACTCGTAGATGGGACATTTCGAAGTAGTCCCGCCAGGCCGTGACCTTACCCTCGCTTAGTTCGAAAACACCCATGACCGGCAGGGCGAAGCTGGCCTTGCTGCCGGGACGGTGCTCGAAGAACTCGGTGCGTTCGGTCATGACCTTGTGCTCGTCGCCGACGATGTTGTCCACCTGGAGACGGATATTCCACTTCTGGGCGAACCGAGAAAGCACGGCGTGGGCCTCGTCTGGGCCGTGGTGGCGGTCTCCTTCGATGGGGATGTTGCGATAGTCCAGCGCCGGGTCGCACAGCTCGCGGAACTCCGCCTGACTCAGCACGTGCCAGCCCTCGCAGAGGCGTCGTACGGTAGCCACGTTCTGTTCGATCAACTTGTCGTCCATTGGCCGCACCGTAGCGCTTCGGCGGCCCTTCGCCCCGTGTGCGACCGTGTTAACGCCCAAGCAGAAACTCGGCGTTGGCGCCCCAGAAGGCGTCGGCCGCGTCGGTGGGGATGGGGCCGGCCTTGTTGCGGTAAATCTCGACGGTGGGTTCTCCCTCGGCATGGGGGAAATCGGCGCTCCACATGAGCAACGGGCCCACCTGGTCGATGGTCTTGCCCGGCCTCTCGGAGGCGAAGCTGGAGATGCGCACGGAGCGGCGCACGTAGTCGCTTGGCTTCATGGACAACTGCAACGAGGAGCGCCCGGTCATCAGCAGTTCGCTGAAGGGAGTGGTGTCCAGCCGACGTAACAGCATAGGGAACCAGTCCGTCATGACCTCCATCACCCCGAATCGCAGCGTCGGGTGGCGTTCCATTACCCCGTTGAGGACCAGGTCGCACAGGGTCACGAACACGTCCATGCCCAGCAATGGGAACGAAAGGAGCGGAACGTAGGCGGAATGGTGGCCGGCGTACCAGCCGTCCTGGAACGGCCGCACGGGGCTGGCGCCGACATGGAACACCGGGTTGATGCCGTAGTGCTCGAACAGCGACCAGGCCCGGTCCAGATCCGGATGGCTGGGCGCCACCCCGTCGACCAGACCGGCCGGTATCCAACCGAGCTTGATGCCGCCGGCGGCGAGGTTGCGCAGTTGCTGCTCCAACCAGTCCAGATCGAACAGCTCCAGATGGCCCACGGGGTGCAAGCGCCCTCCCGAATCGGCGTGGACCTCCACCGCCCATCGGTTCCAGGCTGTCTCGTTCACCAGCCGGGCTTCGGGGTGGTCGTGCAGGGCCAGGTTCCAGTTGAGCCCCCAATGGGGAAACAAGATGGACTCATCCACCCCCATGTCGGCCAGGCTGGCGGCCCTGGCACCCGGCTCCCAGTAGTGCTGGGGCACGTCGTTGGCGTAGTCGAAGGGGCAGGGCAGACCTTGCCGGCACGCCTCCAGCGAGGGGCCGAGGGTCTGCAGGTCACCGGCGGTGCTGATCCAGCACTCCAAGATGGGTTGGCCCTGGAAGCAAACCCAGTCCCAACCATTGGGATCGCGTTCGATGGTCAGGCCGAGATGGCGCTGATTCGGGTCGATGTGGTCGAGCCAGGTGTCAGCCATCTCGTAGAGATGCGAATCCGAATCGACAATGCGTGTCATGTGAGACCGGCGTGTCATGTGGTTGCGACCCCCTGGCGCGCCGCGCGAACCGCGCCGGCCCGGAGGAGCGTAGCCGTTGGAGTGGCTACCAGATCGCCCCGGCTATGCGCAGCTCTTCCCTGGCCTGTTCGCCGTAGCCCAATTCCTCCAGAATGACATCGGTGTGCTCGCCGTAATCGGCGGCGATGCCGTGGGCGCCGTGCCAGTCGCCCACCTCGAAGGGGGCGGGCGGGCCGATGAAGCCATCGGGGAAGGTGACCAGGTACTCGTTGGCGATCACCTGCTCGTCTTGGGCCAGATCGGCCAGGCGGTTCACCGGCGAGGTCCACACGCCGGCCGCCCGCAATTCCTGCCACCATGTCCGGGCCGGTCGCTCGGCGAAGCGGGCGGCCAGGATGGGCCGCAGGGCAGCCCGGTTGGCCAGCACCGCCTCGAAGGTGGCGAAACGCTCGTCCGCAAGCAGGTGATCCAGGCCCAGCACCCTGGCAATGGGCGGCCACTGGGGCGGATGGATAGCGGCGATGGCCACCCACCCCTCTGAGGCCTGGTACACGCTGAACAGCGGATTGGGCGGAGCGTCGACGGCGAAACGGGCCATCTGCTTACCCAAGGTGGCGGCCATGCCGGCGGGCAGCATCTGCATCCAGAGCAGCGATTGCACTTGCGAAGACCCCACCAGGCTGCCTTTTCCGGTTATGGAACGCTTGACCAGGCCGGCTAGCACGGCCGCCGCCACCGACGTACCGGTGAGTACGTCCGAGAGGGCGCCGGGCGGGTAGTTGGGCTCATCGGTGGTGGAGGAAAGATCCATGAACCCGCCGTAGGCCATGCCCACCGTATCTTGGCAGGGGTCCTGGGCCAGGGGGCCTCGCAGCCCGAAACCGCCGCCGCGCCCGTAGACCAGCCGCGGATTGAGGGCGCTGAGAGTGGCCCAATCGGCCCCGAAGCGGGTCAGGGCGTCTTCTCGCAGGTTGGTGATGAACACATCGGCGTCGGCCATGAGGTGGGTAAACACCTGGGCTCCCGTGTCGGAGGCGATGTCCAGCGCCAGGGACCGTTTGCCTCGGTTGAGGGCGGCGTACTGCCAGGCCCGGCCCCGATCGTCGAGGCGGACCCCGTACATGCTGCCCAGCGAACGCATCACATCTTGACGGCCAACCTGTTCGATCTTGATCACGTCGGCCCCTTGGCTGGCCAGCACCAGTCCAGAGACGGGACCTTGCACGTACATGGATAGCTCAACCACTCGTAGCCCCGCCAGCGGTGCCTCGGCATCGTCCATCGGATTTCCTCCTTCGACCGGTTGGGTGCTCGCCCCGTCGGCCCGACACTAGGTGTCCTACCGCCCCGCCTGCCCGCCCCGATTTCCCTTTGCGGGCGCGGGCCGGCGCGTTGGATGGTGGGCGCAGGGGCTGGGGAACGAAAAGCGTGCGAAGACACGGTGATCGATGGGGTGTGAGTGGTGTTCTTAACTACAAAGGAACCTGAGCCGAAGCGCGGTCCGGCGGCGTGCGGGTGGTGTACGGTCACCGCCACCAAGGCTGAAACCGCCGCCGGGTCACGCTGGCTGGGTCAGCCTTTCTGGCCGCGGTTCCGTTCGAGTTCCTCGCGGATCTCATCGCCGTGCTGGTTCAGAACGGGCACCCCCCGGTAGATGCCGGCGGGGTCGTCGCTGAACTTGATCGGGCAGTTCAACACCACGGTCGGGCGGTGGTGGTCGTGGTCGATGCGTACCAGCATTTCCCGCGCCGCCACGTGGGGATCTTCCA
>JANPEN010000276.1:0-5819 GCA_031422955.1 Acidimicrobiia bacterium | reverse complement strand
AGTCGGATGGGATCTTTAGGCGACAAATTCCTCATCCGGGCGGCGACCCAGCGCGAGATGTCCCCAATCCCGTGCAATTTCACCCCCAGCGAGGCCTCGGGAACCAGCTCCCGGAACTGCACCACCTCACCGGCGGCGCCTACGCTTCCATGACCGTGCAGTCCCCCGGCACCGGGCGCTACTCCCTTATCCGTCCAATACGCCACTCCCACCAGCACCTCCTACCGACGAGCGGCGGGAGTGGGGTTGCTATTCCGGCGCCGGGTTGCGGGGGTGGTGGCGTGGTTAGCGCGGTACTTTGTCGTGCCGACTGGCTCATGAGTCTTGGGGACACGGGGCGCGGCAGGTGCGAGGACGCTCGAGCGTCCCGGAGGCCTGCGCACAGCTGAGGGTCGCCGCAGCCGAGCAGCAATGGACCATCGACACGCTGCATGAATCCGACACGTTCGTTCGTCTACGTCTCGCTTCAGACACGTTGCTCGTCGACCTGACCCCGGGTCCGCCGCCGCTTGGTGTGCGGCCTATGGAAACTGCGCAGATCCGCTCACTCAGCTCGTTTCATACTTATAGGTACGGCCATCGAAGCGCCCGCAGAAGAGTTCAGGCTAATCTGACTGACCCATCGTTTGTGACCACGGGAGTCAACCATGTTGCAGTGGAAAATTGGTGCGGTGACCATCACCTCGGTCGCCGAGTCGGAGGCCATCACCTCGCCCCGGTTCCTGTTCAAGGACATGAACAAGGACAGCGTCAGCCGGGTGGCCGAGAACCATGGCTGGTTGCGCCCCCACTTCGTGGACGAGAACGGCTACCTGCTGCAAAAGATCCAGGCGCTGGTGGTGGACACCGGGGAAATTTCCATCATGGTCGACACCTGCATCGGCAACGGCAAGACCAGGGCCAACCCAGGTTGGAGTGGCCTAGACCTGCCCTTCTTGGAAGACCTGGCCGCAGCCGGCTACACCCCTGAGGACATCGACGTGGTGGTCTGCACCCACCTCCACGTCGACCACGTCGGCTGGAACACTCGGCTGGTCGAGGGCCGCTGGGTACCCACCTTCCCCAACGCCCGCTACCAGTTCGCCCGACCCGAGTACGACCACTGGGAGGCCAGCGCGGCCGCCCAAAACGCTTCACCGGGTCATGAGGACGATATCTTCGGCGATTCTGTCCGGCCCATCGTGGAAGCCGGGCTGGCCGACCTGGTGGCGGTCGACCACGTCATCTGTCCCCAGGTGCGCCTCGAGCCCACCCATGGCCACACCCCCGGCCATGTGTCGGTGGTGATCGAGGATGGGGGTCAACGAGCGGTCATCACCGGGGACATGATTCACACGCCCCTACAGATCGCCCTGCCCGAGCTCTCCTCTTCCTTCGATACCGACCCCGTTGCCGCCCGGGCCACCCGGCGGGCCTTCCTGGCTCGCTACGCCGATGGTCACACCCTGGTCATCGGCACCCATTTCGGGACGCCCACCGCTGGCAAGGTCAGCGCCAACGGGGATGATTGCTGGCGTCTCGACTGTTAGCGGCTGATCGGGCGGGTCCCCCGGCGCAGATCGGCCACGATGCGCTCACCCGCCCGGCGACCCGAGAACAGCGCCCCTTGCAACGAGGCGGTGTCCCGGTGGTCTCCGCACACATAGCGACCACTGCCCAGGAACACGGCCTGTTTGAGCGAGTGATGCAAGCCCTGGTGGGGTTGGCCATGGGCGATGGCGTCAGTACGCAGGGCCCGCCACGTATCCACCACCGGCCCGAACCAGCCCCGCATCTGGGCCCGGACCTCACCCTCCAGGGTGGGGTCCGCCCGCCCAGGTACCGCCGCCGCCAGCAGGGCGTAGCCCGGCGGCGCATAGCTGGGGGCCACGTTAGACAGCACGGCCACGTTCCGGGCCGGTCCCTGGCCGGTGCCATCGAGCAGCAGCACCGGGCCCGCCACCGGCGCCTCAGCGGCGGCGAACCAAACGCACGAGGCTGCCTTGGAACCCACTGGGGCCAGCCCGAGGAGCCGGGCGGCGTTGGGTCCGTCGGTGGCCACCAACACCACCTCGGCCTCGACCCGGCCGCCGTCGACCAGCCCCGCCTCGGTGCCGGTAAGCCGCTCCACGGCCACGCCGGTGTGCACCGTACCGGCCGGTAGGGAGACAGCCAGCTGGCGAGGAACGGCCCCCATGCCGGCGGCGGGCACCGCGGCGTCGCCCATAACCAGCGTTCGAAAGATCAGATCGAACATGCGTCGAGAGGTATGCAACGTCTCATCGAGCTGGATACCAGCGAACAGCGGCCGCCAGAAGCGCTCGATCATGGCCACCGAGAATCCTCTGGCGATGAGGGCGTCGATGGTGGTGCCGTCGCCCCTGCGCAGCAGCGCGGCGGCCGAGGTGGTGACCAGCTCGTGGCGCAGCCTTGCCAGGCGCACCTTGTCGGCCAGGCTTCCAATCGGCGCCCCCAACGTGGCAAGCGCCGCGCTGGGCTGGCGAAACGGATCGGCCACCCGAGCAAAGTCCTCCCCCAGCCAGACCCGAGCGCCCGGCGCGAACCGACCGAGCTGGAGCGCACCGAGGTCCAACTGGCCCACCACCTCCGGGTAGGCGGTCAACAAGATCTGGAAGCCCCGGTCGAGTTGGAACCCGTCGACCACATCGGTGCGGACCCTGCCCACCTCGTCGCCGGCCTCGAGCACCACCGTGGCCAGCCCTGCCGCGGTGGTGACGCGAGCCGCGGCCAACCCGGCCAGCCCGCCACCCACGATGAGAACCTGCGTTTTTTCCGGCAACGGCACCGTTCCGAACAGTGGCACGGTTGCCGACGAGGCAGCCCGGTCGACGCGCCCGGCGGGGGCCGACGGCTCGGGGGTGGGGGTGGTGTCCATCACCTCAGCCTGTGACCCGATCCGGCGCAGGGCAAACTCCAGCCATGAGAGAAACCGCAGAAACCGGCGAAACCGTCCTGTACATGTGCCACGAGCGCGTCGCCACCATCACCTACAACCGGCCTGAGGCCCGCAACGCCATCAACGGCGCCCTTCGGGCCGATCTCAACGCCGCCTGGGCCACCTTCCGGGACGACGATGATGCCTGGGTGGCCATCGTCACCGGCGCGGGCAGCGCCTTTTGCGCCGGAGCGGATCTCAAGGACCCGGGCGGGGCCGTGGGGGCCGGCGGCCACAGCTTCTGGGAGATCCCCTCGGCCCAATCCCTGGAGTCGGGTTTGGAGGTGTGGAAGCCGGTGATCGCCGCGGTGAACGGGCCCGCCATCGGCTTCGGGCTGACCATGGTCGCCTCCTGCGATTTCGCCATCGCCTCCGACCGGGCCAGCTTCTCCTTCCCCGAGGTTCAGCTGGGGGTGCCCACCGTGCAAGGCGCCGTGCGCATGCCTCGCCTGATCGGCTGGCAGCACGCCATGGAACTGCTCCTCATCGGCGATCGGGTCGACGCTGAGCGAGCCAAGGAGATGGGCCTGGTGTGGAAGGTGGTAGCCCACGACAGCCTGATGGTGGAGGCCCACCAACTTGCTCGGCGGCTACTCAAGGCGGCCCCCCTGGCCGCCCGTGCGACCAAGGAGATCGCCCGCCGAGGTCAGGATCTCAGCCTGGTCGAAGCAGTCCGATTCGGCGAAACCATGCGACGAGTAGCCGCCCAAACCGAAGATGCCAAGGCCTTCCGAACCGAAACCGCCAAAGGCGAAGGCCCAAGCTGGCTCGGCCGCTGAAAGCGGCGCAGCAAGCACGGCCGCTGAAAGCGGCGCAGCAAGCGAATCAGGCAAATCAGCCGACGAGGGAGAGGGGCTCGCTCTCGCGATTGACACGGGAGGATTCGTGCAAGGTGACCAGCTTCAAGCGAGCCAACAGGCCAGCCATTTTGCCGCCCAGGTCCCACCAGCTCCCCCCGAAGCGCGGGGAGCGGGGGTGCTCATGATGCTCGTTGTGCATGCCCTCACCAGCGGTCAGCAAGGCCAGCCACCGCTGGTTGGTGGCCTTGTTGTCGTTGGGGCGGCGGCCGAACCAATGGCCCAGACCGTTCACGCAACCACCGAGCCCGATGTAGAGCACGGTGTGGACCACCGCGATCATGGCCGCACTCACCGGACCGAACAGCACCACCAAGGCGACGGTGCTGAGGCTCACCCCCAGCAGGCCCTTTGAGAAGAACAACCGCTCAGCCCTGTCGGGCACCAGATCACGGGCGTAGGTGTCCACCGTGCCCGGTCGCTTGGCCTCGCGTCGGTAGTAGACCACGTTGCCGAAGGTGACCCGCCACACGCCCTTCTGGATGGGCGAATGGGGATCGTCGGCCTCATCGGAGAACACGTGATGCTTCCGGTGCACTGCCACCCATTCCCGCCGATCTATGCCCATGGACAGCCACAACACGCTGCGCATGGCCAGCTCGACCGGTTTGGACAGGGTCAACGATTTATGGGATAGCGTTCGATGCAAATAAAGCGTCGTAACCAGGTTGGACAGCTGAGTAATGGCAAAAGCCAACAGCAAGGCGACGAAAAACGGCACGCTGAACACGGCCGCTAAGCCTAGCTCCCGGTATCGCCCAAACCTCGGGGTGCCGCCCGCACGGCCAGCTCATAGATCCGTCGGCGGGACACACCGAATCGGGCGGCCAGCTCCAGGGCCACATCTTTGACGCTCGCGCCTGCGGTCAGCGCCTGGGCCACCGCCGCTTCCAGCTCGGCTGTGGAGGCCAACGCCGGCGGGCTGGCCCCTTCGACCACGATCACCACCTCCCCCTTGAGCACGGTGGCGGCCGCCCAGGCCGCCGCTTCGTCGAGGCGACCGCGCCACCACTGCTCGTGCAGCTTGGTCAGCTCCCGGGCCACCACCACCGCCCGGTCGGCCCCGAAGGCGCTGACCATGTCGGTCAAGGTGACCGCCAACCGATGGGGTGACTCATAGACGATCAGGGTGCGCTCCTCGCCGGCCAACTGGGCCAGACGAGTGCCGCGTTCTCCGGGCCGGCGGGGCAAGAAGCCCTCAAAGCAGAACCGTTGCGTGCCCAGGCCGCTGCCAACCAGGGCGGCGATGGCGGCGGAGGGCCCCGGCACAACCTCCACCGGATAGCCCCCGGCCACCACCGCTCGCACCAGCCGCTCCCCCGGGTCGGACACGGCCGGCGTGCCGGCATCGCTCACCAGCACCACCCGTTGGCCCCGCCCCAGCCGGTCGAGGATCTGCTCGACCCGTTCGGCTTCGGTGTGGTCATCGATGCGCAGCAGGGGCCGGCGGGCAATGCCGGCCAGATGCAACAGCTTGCCGGTGCGGCGGGTGTCCTCACAGGCGATCAGATCGGCTTCGGCCAGCTCCCTGGCGGCCCGGGGCGACAGATCGCCCAGGTTCCCGATAGGGGTGGCCACGATCACCAACCCCACCCGCCTCGAGCCCACGATCATCGAGACCCGGCCGACTGGCTGCGTCGGACCCGCCCCAAGATGCGCTCTCCGGCCGCCCCCAGGCGCTGGGCGGGGCCGAGGCCGTGCTCGCCGGGTTGGTGACCGGGGTCCTCCCCGTGCACGGCCAGCTCGTCGCCCACGGCCAGGCCCCAGTGCTCGAAGGTGCCCTCGGCGGCCTCGATGATCACGCATGCCCGACGTACCGGGCGGCCCAGCCGGTAGGGCACCATGCGGGTGACATGCAGCACCCGCAGGTGCGTGTCGCAGTGGGCCACGTCGATGGCGAAGCGCATTCCGATGGTGTGCACCGACCGCGCCGGACGCAACAACAACGCCCCCTCCAGGGCGTCTCGGCCCAACAACCCCACGCAACGGGTCCGGAAGGTGTCCGCGATCTCCACAGACGCCAACAC
>JANPEN010000275.1:0-10919 GCA_031422955.1 Acidimicrobiia bacterium | reverse complement strand
CTTCGGGCTCGACGCCGACGGCGAGGTCCTGGTCGTGGACCTGGGCGGCGCCCTCTACCGGCTCGAGCCCGCTCTCTAACGCCGCCCGCACACCCACCGGTTGACGGGTTGTGGCCAACGTCGGGTCCCTCCCAGGACCTGTGGGATAGCCACCCGGAAAAGGCACTGGTGGTAAACGCCAAATTCGCCGACACCCAGACCGACACGCTCAAAGATGTCATGTCAGCCGTGTTCGAATCCTCCAAATGGCTCGATGACTTGGCCAATCGGGCCAAGGCGTCCCAGACCATCGGCGTAGAGGCCTACGTCAACGCCAAGCCTGAGGAGATCGGAGGCCGCCTGGAAGGCAAGTACGACCTGGGCGGTGGTCTGGGCACCAAGGACTTCGCCGGACGTCAGATGCAGTTCTTTCAGGATGGCAGCTTGAACTTCCCTCGACGCGGCCACGGTATCTGGTTCATGGCGCAGTACCTGCGCATGGGATTACTGAAACAGGCCGCTCCCTACCAAGAGTTGGCCGATGAGTTGATCCTCACCGACCTCTACGGAGAGGTGGCCACGGCTGAAGGCATCAAGGTGCCGGCCGACGACATGAAGAGCTTCACCCTGGCCCTGGACAAGGCCGTGTTCGAACCGACCAAACCGGCTCAGGAAGCAGCGCGACCATGAAACCTGTCGATCTCGCACGGCAACGCAGCCCGCTACCGGATAGGACGCTCAGCGAGGAACCCTTGATGGCGAGAACGCCAACGCAGCTCGACCCTCCGGTCCTACACCCGGAAGTGCGGATCGCACCCGCCGCCGGTCCCGGTTCTCAACCGCCGCCTGATCCGATTGGGGGGTCCCTTCTGCGCAACGCCGCTGGCTCGGTGGCGTGGGGGCTCGTGGGGGTGGCCGTGCTCGTCGGCATCTGGCAGTTCGGAACCCTCAAGGTGCCCGACCTGCCCACCCCGTGGAGGACCCTCACCGAGCTGCGCCAGCAACTGGCTTCCCCGTTTCACAACAACGGACCCAACGACAAGGGCATCGGCTTGCTGCTGTTCAGCTCGCTGACCCGGGTGTTCCTGGGGTTCAGCCTGGCCTGCGTCTTGGGCATACCCTTTGGTTTGGCCGTGGGAGCTTCCAAACGGGCTTGGAAGGCGGCCAACCCGGTTATCCAATTGTTGCGGCCTGTCTCGCCGCTGGCCTGGTTTCCGATCTGGCTGGTGGTTTTCAAAGACGCGCCCAAGGCTTCGGTCTGGGTGATCTTCATGACGACGGTGTGGCCCATCGTGCTCAACACCGCCTCGGGCGCGGCCATGGTCCCCCGCGATCATCGCAACGTGGCTCGTGTGTTCCGCTTCGGCCGGGGGGCCTACCTGCGTCATGTGCTGATTCCGGACGCATTGCCACAGATCATCACCGGTCTGCGAGTGTCGATGGGGGTGGCGTGGATGGTCATTGTCGCCGTTGAGATGTTGTCGGGTGGCGTCGGCATTGGTTTCGGCGTTTGGGAAGCCTACAACGCGTCCAACCATGCCAAGGTCATCAGCTCCATCCTGGTTATCGGGGTGACCGGGCTGCTCCTCGATTGGGTGTTTCTTCGTTTGGCCAAGGCTGTCACAGTGGAGGAGGTCCACGCATGAGCTTGGAAATCGCGGGGGTTTGGAAGAGCTTCTCCCATAAGGGCAAGAGCCAGCGAGTGTTGCGGGGGGTGGACCTTGCGGTGGAGCCCGGCGAGTTCGTGTGCTTTATCGGGCACTCCGGCTGCGGGAAGTCGACCCTGCTCAACTGCATTGGTGGGCTCCTTGGAGGCGGATGCCGGGTCCCTCACGCTGGACGGAGCAGCCATCGCCGGCCCCGGTCCTGACCGCGCCATGGTGTTCCAGAACTATTCGTTGCTGCCCCGAATGAACCTGTTCAACAACGTGCGCACCGCGGTGCACGCCGCCCGGCCCGAGCGGGGCCGGGTACATGGTGCTGAACTGGCGGAGCACTACCTAAAGGCCGTTGGGCTATGGGAGGCCCGCCACAAACGCCCGGCCCAGGTGTCTGGCGGCATGCAACAGCGAGCGGCGGTGGCCCGAGCGTTCGCGGTGGAGCCGCGGGTGCTGCTGCTCGACGAGCCCTTCGGCGCCCTCGACGCCCTTACCCGAGCCAAGTTGCAACAGCAGCTCATCGGGCTGTGGCAAAGCGATAGCGAAACCGAGATCGTGCTCATGGTCACCCACGGCGTTGACGAAGCCATCCTGCTGGCCGATCGGATCGTGGTCATGGGGACCCCGCCGGCACCCTCGATCGTGGACATCTTGACCGTGGATCTGCCGCGGCCCCGCGATCCTGTGGCCATCGTGGACAACCCCCGCTACCGGGCCGTGCAGGAGCGGCTGTTGCGACTGCTGACCAGCGAGCCCCTCGACGAAGCGGCATGAACGGTCGTGTCAGATGGGTGTCATATACCGGACACTTCTGTTCATGTTCCGGCGACAGTGCCGAAACTGGGCCCGAGAAAGCTGACAGCTACCTGGCGCAGCGCGATGACCGCTCGTGCCGGGCCCACAAGCGTGCCGGTGATGGCATCGACCAGGAGGATAGTTTTGAACAGACGTCGACTGGCGGCGACAGGCGCGGTCGCAGTCCCCATACTGCTGGCCACGGTTTTCGCCGCCCCCGCGTTGGCCCAGGAGGCAGAAGGCCCGGTGCTGCCGGCGGTGGACGCCGGCACGGTGGGCTTGAATCTCAACCTTTTGTGGATCGTCATTGGCGCCAGCTTGGTGATCTTCATGCAGGCCGGCTTCGCAATGGTGGAGACCGGCTTCTGTCGGGCCAAGCACGCCGCCCACGTCGTGAGCACCAACTTGATGATCTTCGGACTGGCGTTCGCCGGCTTCTTCATCATCGGCTTCCCGCTGATGTTCGGTGGCTTCACCTACCCCGGTTACTTCGGCATGGACAAACCCATCGGTGACGCCTTCATCGGCTCGGGCAACTGGGTGTTCCTGTGGAAGGGTCCGCTCATGCTGGGCGGTTCGGGCGTGGCCTATACCCCCGCGGTCATGGCCTTTTTCTTGTACATGGCCGCCTTCATGGACACCGCGGCCACCATTCCGACTGGCTCCATGGCCGAACGTTGGAAGTGGAAGAGCTTCGTGATGTGGGGAGTGTTCTGCGGCACCCTGTACTACCCCCTGTTCGGTGCCTGGACCTGGGGCGGCGGCTGGTTGTCCAAGTTGGGCAACACCGCCAGTTGGGGCTTTGGTTACGTTGATTTCGCCGGATCGGGCGTGGTCCATGCGGTGGGCGGCGCTGCCGCACTGGCTGGGGCCATCGTGCTCGGACCTCGTCTGGGCAAGTTCGGTAAGGACGGCAAGCCCCGGGCCCTGTTGGGTCACAACATCCCCATGGCCATGTTGGGCACGTTCATCCTGCTGTTCGGCTGGTTCGGCTTCAACGCCGCCTCCACCTTCTCCGCCACCGACACTCGTTTCGCGGTGGTAGCCGCCAACACCGCCATTGCCGGAGCCTTCGGTGCAGTGATGGCGATGGTGTGGGTCACCATCCGCACCGGGAAACCCGATCCCTCCATGATGGCCAACGGCATGCTGGCCGGTCTGGTCGCTATCACCGCCCCGTGTGCCTTCGTGCAACCGTGGGCGGCCATGGTTATCGGCCTCATTGCCGGCTTCGTAGTGATCGAAGCGGTTTGGTTCATTGAGCGCCGCCTGAAAATCGATGACCCGGTAGGTGCCATCTCCGTGCACGGCATCTGCGGCTCGTTGGGTGTGCTCAGCGTGGGGATCTTCGCCGACGGTCAATACGGCGCAGGCTGGAACGCCATGGTCGACGGCGAAGGCAACGTGGTCAGCCTGGGCGGCAAGGGCGTGGTCGGCATCCTTTACTCCGGCCATGGCTGGGGTCAGCTGGCCTCACAGCTGTCGGGGGTGGTGGTGATCTGGACGGTCATGTTCGGCATCGCCTTCGGCTTCTTCAAGCTGCAGAACCTGCTCACCTCCGGCGGCATCCGCTCCGAGGAGGCCGATGAGATCGCCGGCCTCGACCTCACCGAGATGGGTGTACCCGCCTACCACAACGGTGACATGGACCCTGCCGGGGCGGCCAGCAGCCGCCCGTCACGGGTCAAGGCCTGACTTCCACAACAGCTGAACAAGATTCTCGAAACAAACGAGGGACCCGGCGGCGTTGTCCGTCGGGTCCCTCACCGTTCTGGGATGCTGTGGCGGTGCTGTGGTCCCGTCGTCGAGTGCTGGTAGCGGGCCTCGGTGCCGTGGCCACGGTCGCCACCGGTTGTCAGGTCGACCGCGGCGCCGCTCCGTCGGCTAGTACGGGGACGGGACCGGGGGAGCCGGCTGCTTCCTCCGGTGGTCGGGTGAGCATTCCTCAGACGTCGTTGGCGGAAAAGATCCAAGCCTTCCTGGCTGCCCCCGATATGGACTCGGCTGCTTTTTTGGCCTTGGACATGGGGGCCAGTGGGGACGTGGGCTGGGTGCCGTACCTGGTCGACCTTTTGCGTTTGGCGGGGGAGGAAGAGGGCACCGAGCAGATCATCGTAGCGCTCCAGAAGCTCACCGGGCGTTACGTCCTCAACGACGTGGGGGTGGCCTTCGTCGAATACGGCGGTTGGGTGCTGGAGGAGCAGCCAGAACCCGCCCCCGGCTACCTGCGCTGGAAGGCCACCCTGTACGGGCGCATCGATCCCTCCTTCGCCACCGTGCTCTCCGGCCTGTCTGGTAGCGAAGGTGCCCGTTTGCTCAGCGAGATCCACTGGGGCGGGGTCATACGGGGCGGTATCCCCGAGCTCAACCGGCCGAGGCGGGTGGGCGCCCAACAGCCTGAGGCGGGCTACCTCCGTGACGACGAGCTGGTCTTCGGCGTGAGTGTGCAGGGCGTGGCCGTGGCCTATCCCGAGCGCATACTCGGCTATCACGAGTTGGCCAACGACGTCATAGGCGGTACCGACGTGATCGCCAGTTACTGCCCGTTGTGCCGCAGCGCTCGGGCCTTTCGCGCCGAGGGGCGAACCATGCAATCGTCGGGGTTGCTGCGCAGCTCCAACAAGCTGATGGTGGCCAGGGTCGCCGTGTCCGATCCCTCCGCCGTGTCCGATCCCGCCGATCCCGCCGAGCTGGCCGGCACCACCCTGTGGCAACAGATCAACGGTGAGGCGCTCAGCGGGCCCGAACGTTCGAGCCGGCTGACGGCCCTGGAGATGGAGACCTTGACCTGGCTGGAGTGGCGAACCCGCCATCCCTCCACCGAGGTGTTGGTGCGGCCCGACCCCGCGCAGTTTCCCTCCACCTCCTATCGCTACGAACCCCAGGAGTCCTATCGGACCTACGACGCTGACTCGGGGGCGTGGTTCCCGGTGCTGAAGCCGCAAGGCAACCTTGACCTCAAAGCCACCGTGGCCACCGTGGTAGCTGGGGACGCGGCCATGGCCATCGACGTGGCCGCTCTGGCGCGGGCCGGGCCGAGCGTCATCGCCTGGGCTGGATCCGATGTGGAGCTGATTCTGGCCGTGCCCAGCCCTAGCGGGGCTCGCCTCTATGACGCCACCGGCCTCCGGTTGACCCCTGGCCCGGTGTCCAATCTGGCTCGAAGCGACGATCAAACGGCGGTACTGAGCGACGGCACCAGCCTGGCCCGCTTACCCAGCGGCCGAGCCGTCTGGTTCGCCTGGTACGCCGAGCACCGCACCACCACCTGGTGGCCGACATGAACACCGCCGTCACCGGCACCGCCACCCGCCGGCCGTCCCCCCACCGGGTCAGCGCCCGGGTCAGCCCCCGGGTCAGTGCTTGGCTGGTCCTCGTTGCCCTGGTCGCCGCCAGCTGTACGGCGTCCGCGCCGCGGCCAGAGTTGCCCGCCGAGTTGAACCTTGATGCTCTGGTCGCCCGTTTCAGCGTGGAACCGCGTTCCGAGGACGCCCAGGCCATCGTTACCCTCGTCCACGCTTCCGGCGATGCCCGTTATGCAGCTCATCTGCTGGATTTGGTTCGGATTGGGTACTCCAGCCTCGCCGCCGAAGCAGCCTTGGACGGCCTGGCCCGCCTCAGCGGCATCCCTCGGCGCTCCCAATCGGTTCACGACTATCTCACCTACGGCAGTTGGGTCCTGGAGGAAGCGCCGGTGCCGGCACCGGGCTACGCCGGTTTCAAGGCCGCCCTGTACCTCCAGGTCGACAACGATTTCGTGCCGTTGCTGAGCCAAGTCAGGGATCTGCGGCTGCTGGCCGCCTTGCAGTGGGGGGGCGTCGCGGTCGGCGCTATTCAGGAGCTGAACGACCCGGCTCGCATCCCCCTGGGCGCCGCCGCCTGGTCGATTCCCGAGGAGATGGTGTTCGGGCTGGTCGATGCCGCCGGAGAGGCGGTGGCCTATCCGGAGCGCATCTTGGCCCGCCACGAGTTGGCCAACGACACGCTGGGCGGGGTCCCGGTGTCGGTCAGCTTTTGCAGCCTGTGTCGTGCGGCACGCCTGTTCGATCGGCGAGTGGGCGGGATCACCGTCACTTTGCGCACCTCGGGTCTGCTCTACAACTCCAACAAGGTCATGGTCGACAACGAGACCTCCACCCTGTGGCAACAGCTCGACGGCAAGGCCCTGGCCGGGCCACTGCTTGGCCACCAATTGGTGGAACTACCGGTGCAAACCACCTCATGGGGTGAATGGCAGCGCCTTCATCCCGCCAGCGAGGTGGTGGATCTCCCGGCGCCGACGGTGATCGACGGCGAGACAGGGGTGCCGATCGGCTACGACTACCGCCCCGGCGTGGCGCTGGCCGACTACGTCTCGAGCGAGGTCCTCTGGTACCCGGTGTTGCAGACCCCCAACGTGTTGGCCCTCAAGGAAACGGTGGCCACCCTGAGCTTGGACGGGAGCCATTTGGCCGTCTCGGTGGCGGCATTGGCGGCTGCCCCCGGACCCCAGCGCCTGCGCATGGGAACCCGTTCCATTCTGGCCCGCGCCGTACCGTTCGGTATCGAGTTCGAGGACGCCGGCACCGGTGAACGGCTGGTGTCGGGCCAATCGTTGTGGTTCGCCTGGTACGGCCTGCATCCCGACACCGAGGTGTGGCCTCCGGCGTGATGGGTGTGCAGCGATCAGGCTGCGGTGCCCTCGGCCAAGCGGACGTCGAGCACCAGGCGCTGGTTGTTGGCCGTGTTGCCCAGCAGATACACCGTCACCACCCGCCCGCCCGGCAGCGAAAGCGGGCTGTCCCACCCTCCGCCGCCAGGTTGGCCCGTCACCTGGGCGCTCGCCGGGGAACTCAGACGGTAGTTGCCGTCGCAGACCAACTCGGGCTCTGAGCGCTGCCCGGGATCGCGGCCGGAACCTCCCAACTGGTAGATCCATATGTTCCCCGGCTGGCCCAGCTGCACCGGGCCAAGGCGCAGGGTGCTGGCGTTGTGCACCATGAGACGAACATCGGTGGGGAACACTGGCGCCAGATCCACCGAGTGGAAGCGCAAGGTGGCCGTACCGGCCGCGTCGGCCTGCAACAGCACCGAGAAGTCACCGCCGCTGGTGGCGTCGATGGCCGCGGAGGTCAACACCGATCTGCTGCCACAGCGCCCGTCGGACACCAGTACCTGGAGCTCGTGGCGGCCCGCCGGCACCGAAAGGCGCCTGGCCAGGGTGGCGTAGCTCACGTTGCGCAAGGCGCACACCCGTTGATCGAGCAGCACATCCACCGCGGTGGTGCCGGTCAGCTCGGGATCCAAACCCTGCATTAGGGTCAAGGTGGCGCTGGCGGCATCCGCGGCCACGACGACGGGCACCGGCAACGGCACGGCCAGCTGCACAGACACCGGAGTTGAAGCGGGGGCCACGCTGCTCAAGGGCCCAGCCAGCAGACCCACCACACCCGTCAGCATGACCGCGGCCAGCAGCGTCGTGCGTATCCCTCGTGTGGCCATCGTGTCGTGCTCCTGTCCAGTGGCGATGCGTTGGGTTGGCTATCGACCGTGCCGGTGGGCGCGGTGACCGGGACCATGCGCCCAGCGCGAGCCAGAGCCTGTGGCCGTGTCGCCCACGCGCACTAGAGTCCGGGCTCATGGGGGAGTTCTGCCTGACCGAACGTGACGGACGTGTTTTCACCGTCACCATCAACCGACCCGACGTGATGAACGCTTGTCACCCGCCGGCCAACCGAGAACTGGCAGCCGCCTTTGATGAGTTCGCCGCCGACCCCGAGTTGTGGGTGGCCATCGTCACCGGAGCCGGGGAGCGCGCCTTCTCCGCCGGCAACGACCTGAAGTACCAAGCCTCCGGCTCCGACATGGGTGGACAACCCTCCGCCGGCTTCGGTGGGCTGGCCGCCCGCACCGATCTGACCAAACCGGTTATCGCCGCGGTGAACGGGGTGGCCATGGGTGGCGGCTTCGAGATTGCCTTGGCCTGTGATCTCATCATCGCCGCTGACAATGCCGTGTTCGCCCTGCCCGAGCCGCGAGTGGGTCTGGCCGCACTGGCTGGCGGTGTGCATCGCTTGCCCCGCCAGATCGGCACCAAGGCAGCCATGGGCATGATCCTCACCGGCCGCCGGGTTGGCGCGGTGGAGGGCCAGCAGCTTGGCTTCGTCAACGAGGTCACCCCCGTTGGCCAATCGGTCGAGGGGGCCCGGCGTTGGGCCGCTCAGATTCTGGAATGCTCGCCCATGTCCATTCGCGCCTCCAAGCAAGCCGTGATGGACGGCCTGGAGGCGGGCGGCGCCCTGGCCGCCATGAAAGCCCAGGGCGGTTTCGCAGCGGTGCGGGCCATGAGCCGCAGTGAGGATTTCATCGAAGGACCCAAGGCCTTCGCCGAGAAGCGCCCGCCGGTTTGGAAGGGTCGCTGACCCGGGCGGTAACTCAGCCCAGGTAGATCTGCGCGGTCCACCGTTCCGGCAACGGGATAGGGGTCAGCTCCACGGCGGCGCTCAGCAGCAAGTGGGCCACTACGGCCGCTTCGGTGGTGGGTGCCAAGGCCAAGATGAGCCCTCGCCGGGGATGGTCCTGCACCACGCGACAGCCGGGGGGCAACTCGAGCCCGGCCTCTCGCAGCAGCCGGGCGGCCCCTTTCCCCGCCCCGTGTTCCAGGCCGACCTGATGATCGGCCCGGCCCGACCCCGGCACGAAGGTACCGAGCGGTACGGTGGGTCCCCGGCCACTGAAAAAGCTGGGTCGGCCGAGAGCGCGGGGATCGACCTCGTCGACGTCGGGCCCGATGTTGATCCACCCCCGGCCTCGGGTCACACTCTGGTCGATCGAGGAGACCAGGGGGGTGGGCTCCCGGAGCGAGAAGGCAACCCTGGTCGGCGTCTCTCCCCGATTCATCGCGGGCGCCTCCCCGGCGCGGTTGGGGGCGCTGGGCGCCGGTATCGGAGGTCCATCACCTCAGCCTGACACGTGCTGAGGTCACCCGTTGCGGCGGTGGCGGCTCCGGCCGTAGCTGGTGCCATCGGCGTGCTCGGATCGCTCAGAGCGAACCCGAAGATGCCACCGATGGTCTTTACGACGCTCAGAGTGGCTGCCTCCGGCTGGGCTGGGATCTCCGCCGAGTACCGAAGCCAAGGAGTTGGGCCAGCTATCGCGCGACGCAGCCCGGGGGCCGGGCTCGATGGCCGCGTCCGCTTGGTCCTCCTCACCCGCCCTGGGCGGCTGACGGATGGGCTCATGGATCGGATCGGCGGAAGAATCGGCGGAGGGATCGGCGGAAGAATCGACGCGGCGACGAGTGAGATCGATGGTGGGGTCCTGGGGGAGCTGCACGAGTCGCTGGGTGTCGACTACCGACACCACATGATGATCGAAACGGCCTGTGGTCAGGAGGCGTTTGTCCTGCTCGGCGCGAGTTTGCCCGGCCCGGGAAGCGGGGGAAGGGGCCCGGCCGGTCGGCTCCTGAGACTCCCCCTGGTCCCGAACGGCCCAGAACAAAGCAGAGGCGATCACCGCGCCAGCGGCTGCCCCGACCGCGATGCCCGCCGGCAGCTTGTCGCCCCCGCCGATGAGGGAGGCGGCCGCCGCGCTCACCCCTCCCGAGACGGCTCCAATCGCGCCGACGACACCAACACTCCATCGCTCCGTCATCTGTCCACCTTCCGCGGCTGATGTCAGCTTCACGGGCCGCCTTCCGCCACTGGACACTTCGGGTCTCCTCGACCGACGAGGGAAAGCTAGGGGTGTTCGGCCCTGGTCGGCAACCTCGCTGGGCGCGGGTGGTCGGCGTCGGCCGCTGGTGGTCAACAACCGCGGCGCACCACCGCCGCCCGGGTGGTGGCCCCCCACTCGTAGGCCACCCGCCCAAAACGGTTGTGCTCGCTGTCCACCACCACCACGTCGACCGTGCCATCCCAACAACGCCCGAGCAGGAGCCGGGCCCGGCTGGCCTGCTCCACGGTCGTCACCACCACGATGTGTCGCCAGCCCCGGGCCCTGGCCAAGGTGGCCACGAAACGAGATTCGCCCCGGGTGGTTCGAGGATCGGGATCGAAACAGATTGTCTCGTAGGCATGGACTCCGGCGCAGAAGGCCTCGAAGGCGGTGCGGGCCCCCGGCGTGGCAGGGTCGTTGGGATCGGAGATGACCAGGGTGGCGGCCACCTCTGCCTCAATAAGGGCTCTCGCCCGTTCAAACCGAGGTCCCGAACCACCGAACATGACCACCGCGTCGACGCGCCCTTCGAAGCTGGGATGCACTCCCCGAGGCTGCCAGAACAGCACCCAGGATGCCATGGCCGCCCCCATGGCCAGCACGGCCACGAAACCGCCCAGGACGAGAACCGGCCCAGCTCTGCGTTGTCGGGAGCACCGGAGCTGTCCCTCAGCTGAGCTTGCGCAGCAACGCTTTGATGGCTCGACCGGTGAGGAAGGGGTCGGAGGTGCCCAACGTTCCCGCTACCCGTTGTCGCAGCTCAATCTCGGCCTCGGTGCGATCTTCGCCCTG
>JANPEN010000274.1:0-2399 GCA_031422955.1 Acidimicrobiia bacterium | reverse complement strand
GACCGCCGGGATCTGCTGGGGTATGGCCCGCCGTTCCTGGATCTAATCGACTTCCCGCCGGTGTTCGACCTCATAGTGGACATCATGGGCCCGAACATACTGTTAAGTATGACCCAGGCCATTGTGCGACCATCGACGGACCGCTTTCCCGGATACATCCATACCGATGGCGGTGAGGCCCTGCGCGAGGTTCGGGTTTCCGAGACCAGCCGGCCGCTGGCGTTGAAAGCGCTCTACCTGCTGTCCGACGTGGCCGGTACCGACGCCGGGGCGTTCACGGTGTTTCCCGGCAGCCATCTCCGCCCCTTCCCGGCCCGGCTCGATCCGCCGCTCACCCCTCGAACGCCGGGCGCGGTGCAACTACCGGGCCGCGCCGGTGATTGCTACTTGTTCTCCCACTCGCTGTGGCACGGACCCTCGGCCAACCTGTCGGGCCGGGCCCGCAAGACGTTGCTGTACAACTACTGCCAATTGTTCCTGCGTTCCTACGACCACCACGACGTCAGCCCGGCGTCGTCCCAGGCCACGGCCCGGCAACGGCGATTGTTGGGCGATTTGGGGTACGACTTCCGGCCCGGCTCGTACTTCTACGTGCCGCTGGACCAGCAGCAGGTGATGTTCAGCTCCGACGGTTGAGCGGGGCCATGGGGGTGGCCAAACCGTTCTTGGGGTTGTACATCAACCGGCCCTCCAGGCGGTGCATCCCGGTGCCGCAGACGAGCATCTGCGCGCTGGGTTGACCCTCGGGGATCTCAATGGCGTGGATCATGTCCGGCAGTAGACCGCGAGCCTGGCCCGCGTGGAGCTCCACCCGGCCGACCTCCTCGAGCTTGGCCCAGGGTTCCGAGCGGTCATCGGTGCGCCGGTAGAGGCGATGGTGCTCGCTGCCCTCGATGGCCACTTGGAGTTGCCAGGTCTGATGGTCGTGGGGTTTGGCCCGCACACCTCCGGCGCTGACGGTGAGGTACACGCCGAACCGGTCGTCCTCGCCCATGGACAGTTCGTGCAGCTTGATGCGACCATCCTCCGGCGGCGGGGGGAACGCCTGCAGGCCGAACAGGTCCTGCCGGTTGGCGATGGTGGCGGCGGCTTCGGCGGAGGCGGCGTCGATGAAACCCTCGGTGACGCCCAGTTCGGCCTCGAACTCACGTAGCCGGGCCACGAACGACGCCAGCAGCGCGTCCCGCTCGGCGCTCAGATCGGTAGTGCTCATAGCCAGAGTATTGCCTGCCGAGATGGGCGGTGCCTCCGCTTTGGGACCGTGCATGCTCCTCGGAGGGCGTGTTGTCAGCTGTCGAACGCGGTGTAGACGGCGTCGAGGAGTTGGTAGCTGCGCTCGTCGCCGACGGTACCGAGGCGCATGTTGTTCATCACGTAGGCCATGGTCAGATGTCGGTCTAGGTCGTTGACGATGAGCGATCCGCCGTAGCCGCCCCAGAACGCGATGGCGTCGCCTCGGCCGATGGGCAGCTCGGCGGAGTTGAGCCCGTAGCCGATCCCGAAGCGCAGTGTGTCGCCCAGCACCATGTCCGCCCCGTAGGCCTGCTCCTCGAGCACCCTGCGGGCGGTCCTCTCCGAGAACAGTCGCACGCCGCGGGCCTCCCCGCCGTTTGACAGCACCGACTGCACCGCGGCGACGGAGCGGGCGTTGCCGTGACCGCCACCAGCGGGGATCTCCGCCCGGCGCCACGCCTTCTCCCAGGACACCTTGGCACTGAACAACGGGTTGGTCATGGTCTTGACCAGAAACGGAGGGAAGATTTCGGGGCGTTCGGGACGAGGCGGCGGAATCACCTTGGCGACGCGGCTGTCATGCTCGGCGGCCAGCCCGACATGGAAATCAGCCCCCAACGGGCCGGCGATCTCGTTACGGAAGAACGTGCCGAAGCTCTGCCCCGTCACCCGCCGCACGATCTCACCAAGGAGATAGCCCTGGGTGAGGGCGTGGTAACCGGAGCCGTTGCCCGGCTCCCACCATGTGGCCTGAGCGGCAAGCAACGAGGTCACCTTGTCCCAGTTGTAGAGATCCTCGATACCGATCTTCTCCTCCCAGCCCGACAAGCCCGCCGTGTGTCCCATCACGTGGCGTACGAGCACGCCCGCCTTGCCGTTGGCGGCGAACTCGGGCCAGTAGCGCGCCACCGGCGCGTCGAGATCGATCAGGCCCCGCTCCACCAGGGTGAGGACGGCCACGAACGTCATTGTCTTGGTCGTGGACCACACGTTGGTGATCGTGTCACGCTCCCAAGGCATGGTCTTCTCGGCATCGGCGTGGCCGCCCCAAAGATCCACCACAGGCTCGCCGTCGATGTAGACCGCGACCGACGCGCCGACATCGAGCCCCGCGTCGATATTGGCCGACAACACGTCACGCACCGCCGCGAAACGCCCGTCACAAG
>JANPEN010000273.1:0-2877 GCA_031422955.1 Acidimicrobiia bacterium | reverse complement strand
AAGATGGGTTGCTGATCGCGGTTGAGCTCCACGGTCCATCGTTTCGAGTGGAGGAAGGTGTGGTGCCAGCGGCAGAGGAGTATGCCGTTGGTTATGGAGGTGGGGCCACCGTTTTCCCAGTGGATGCAGTGGTGGATGTCGCACCAGCCGGGTGGTCGGTGGCAGTGGGGGAACCGGCAGTGTTGGTCTCGTTGTCGGATGGCGTTGCCCATGGGTTCTGGCCAGGTTCGGGTGGCCCGTCCGATGTCGAGGATTTCGCTTTGGGCGCCGAGCACGATGCGGGTGAAGCTGGCGTCGCACAGTCCTTCGGCGGGGAGCGGGGTTTCGGGGTGGAAGGTTCCGTCGGGGTCGAGGCGTAGGACGAGGTTGACGTGGTGGCGGTCTGACCGGGACCGGCTGCCGGGTTCGTGGCGCAGGCTGCCGGCGGCGAGGTCGGCCAGGGCCTGGGCTCGCATGCCGGGGATGCTCAAGGTTTCCAGCCCAGGGTCGCCGTCTCGTTTGGCTTGGAGGTAGCGGGCGATGCCAGCGTCGAGGACCTGGTTGAGTAGTTGGCCGTCTTGGGGGGTGAGGTTTCCTTCGAGGTGCCAGCGTCCTTCGGAGGTTTCGGAGAGGTGCACGGTGGAGGGTTCGGGTTCGGGTGGGGCCAGGTCGGCGGGGTCGGGGCTGTCGATCGCTTCGGCGGCGGCGATGAGGGCCCGGGTGGCAACGGCCAGCTCGCTGAGCGAATCAAGCCCGACCAGCGCCTCGTCAATCTGGTCGTTGTAGTCGGCTTGGGTTTTGGCCCGACAGGCGGTCAACAGTTGGATCTGGGTTTCGTTCAGCGCCCCGGCGGCGGCAGCTACGGAGCTGTGGCTCATATGTTCGAGATGGCGGGCTGCCTGGAGTACCCGCCGGGCCTGGCCCCGAGACTGCCCGGTATGGCACAGCACCCACGCAGTTGCGCTGGGGAAGCCATCTTCGGCCCATCGACCGCTGCCTTCCCCGGCCCGGGCCAGGCGCCGCACCCATTCCTGGGAGAGATTCACGAGCTGCTGCGCGAATCCCAGCAGCTGCGGGCTGTACTGGCCTGCTGGAACGGCGAGAACCTCGGCTTGTAGCCACGCGAAAACCGCCTCGCACGAGAGGTCTTCGTAGGAGAGCTGTTCGCACTTGACCGCCGACATGTCGCTAGCATAGCGTGAAGCGAACGGTTGTTCAAGGAAAGACGAACGTTTCATCGGGAAACTGTTCGGGGGAGATCAGGCGGTGCATGGCATGCGAACAGCTAGATGGGGACGGCCGACCGGCGCCGGATCTTTGAGACGAGAGCCAAGCGAGATCGCGGAGTTGCGGGTGCTCGCAGGGGTGCCGCGGGCGTTGTTGAGCCGGAGTTCGTCGGCGTTGCCTCGTCCCTCGCCACAGGAAGTTGCGCCGAAGCGACGGAACGTAGAATCGGTGACGGTTGAACCGAGAGAAGACTGTTCAGCCGGTGCGCTGACGTGGCTCTGCATGGTCGCGGCCAGGGCCTTTGCCAGCCTCGTCGGTCTCGTTGGCATTACGTTTGGGGTGCCCGCGTCAATCTCGTCGGCATCTTGGCCTGCCCGCAACTGCCCTGCCCGTATGGAGCCGCACCCGAATGAAACCCACACTGCTGTTCGGACTCGATCCCCATCGGCACGGGAACTCCAGCAGAGACTCGCCCAGTGCCTGCCTAGCTCGACCACGACCCTGCCGAGAGCTCGACATTGGCGCCACATACGATCACCCCCACTCGCTCGCCCCGTACTGATTGGTATGCTCCACTGAGGAGGGCGGCGTAGGCGGTGGCCCCACCCGGTTCGGTCACAATGCGGGCTTGATCCCACAGGTGGTGTTGGGCGGCCACGATGTCGGCATCACGAACCGTGACGCTGGAGGCCAAAAAGCGCTGGGCCAAGGCGAACGGCAGTGCACCAATGCGCCGGGCCCCGAGCGAGTCTGCGGCCACGCCGCCCACCTCCACATCTACCGGTGCTCCGGCATCGAGCGCAGCCCATAACGCACGGGAACGTTCCGGTTCCACGGCCACCACCGCGACCTCGCCCTGGTACCAGGCCAAGGCCCCACCCATGAGCCCGCCTCCGCCGGCGGCCACCAGCACGGTATCGAGATTGCTCCAATCCAGTTGTAACTCCCGGGCCACCGTCCCCGCCCCCGCGATGATGGCGGCGTCATCGAAGGGCAATACCACCAGCGCGCCTGTCTCCGCCGCTCGACGATGGCAGGCGGCCTGGGCATCGTCGTAGATGGCCCCGCCTACTACTACCCGGGCGCCCAGAGCGGCGATGCGGGCCCGCTTGACCGCAGGACACACCTCGGGCACGAAGACCTCGGCGGCCAAGCCCAGGCTGCGAGCAACATAGGCGACCGCCTGGCCGTGGTTGCCTCCCGAGGCGGCGATAATCCCCGCCGCCGGCAAGGTTGGCTGGCTCAACACGAAGTTGAACGCACCCCGGGGCTTGAAGCTGCCGGTGTGCTGGGTTTGCTCCAACTTGAGGACCACATCGGCCTCGAGGGCCAAGGTCGGGGTGCGTCGAACGAACCCCTCGATGCGCAGGGCCGTGGCGGCAATGTCGTCGCGCCAGTTGTGGTCGTTGGCAAGAGAGCTCACCGGGCCACTGTGCCAGATGCTGGCGGTTCGGGGCAGCGCCTCATCGGCTGGTCCGTCGGTAAGGTCGAAACGAGCAGAAGGGACAGGCCGGTGCCCGAGGGCGACACCGTATGGCGGGTGGCGGCTCGTCTGGCTCCCGTTTTGGTGGGCCGTACCGTGGTCCGCTTCGAGGCCCCCCGGCTGGTCGGCCCCCGCCCTGCGCCGGGCAGTGTCGTGCGTTCGGTCAGCCCCGTCGGCAAGCATCTGCT
>JANPEN010000272.1:0-33085 GCA_031422955.1 Acidimicrobiia bacterium | reverse complement strand
AGGCCATCGTGAAGGGCGAGAACATCCCGGAGCCCGGCATCCCCGAGAGCTTCAAGGTGCTCATCAAGGAGATGCAGGCCCTCTGCCTCAACGTGGAGGTTCGGGCGGCGGACGGCGCCGAGATCGAGATGCGAGAGCTCGACGAGGACATCTTCCGCACCGCCGAGGAGCTGGGTATCGACCTTCAGCGTCCCGAGCGCGGTTCCGACGACGACGATCTGCGTCGAACCGGCGGCCGTTACTGACGAAGCCACCCCAGGGCCCGCCCCCGGTGACGGTTGCGGCCATGGTGCCCCAAGCGGGTCAGCAACCAGGACGGCCACGGGTGGGGTCGGGGCCCCGCCGAAGTGGAGGAGCTCGGGGTTGGGGCCCCGAGCGGGAAAGCAACCTCGAGCTCGGGGTTGGGGCCCCGAGCGGGCAAAAAGTATCGCCACAGGAGACACGAGCCCGGCGGCGGGTGCCAGCCCGCTGCCGTGGGGTCGGGGTGCAAGGCCCCGGCTAGGAAGGCAAGCACTACATGCTCGACGTCAACGATTTCGACCAGCTACGAATCGGCCTGGCGACTGCGGACCAGATCCGTACGTGGTCCAACGGTGAGGTGAAGAAGCCAGAAACCATCAACTACCGCACACTCAAGCCGGAAAAGGATGGCTTGTTCTGCGAGAAGATTTTCGGTCCTACCAAGGACTGGGAGTGCTACTGCGGCAAGTACAAACGGGTTCGGTTCAAGGGCATCATCTGCGAGCGCTGCGGGGTCGAGGTCACTCGATCCAAGGTACGCCGCGAGCGTATGGGTCACATCGAGTTGGCCGCCCCCGCCGTGCACATCTGGTACCTGCGCGGTACCCGCTCCTGGCTGGCCTACCTGCTTTCAGGCACGGAGACCAACGAAGAGCTCAAAGCCAAGCAGCTCGAGAAGGTCATCTACTTTGCCGCCAACCTGGTGACATGGGTGGACAAGGAGCGCATCGACAAGGATCGCTCCAGCCTCGAAGCCGATTTCTTGAGCGAACGCGACGAGATGGTCAGTGAGCGCGAGCTGGCCCTGGCCAAGCGGCACGAGGTGCTTGAAGCCGAAGTCACCGAGCTGGAAGCGGAGGGAGCCAAGGAGGCGGAGCTGCGGGCTCGGCAAAAAGCCGCCGAGAAGGATCTCGCTTCTATTCGCGAGGAACACGAGGCCCAGATCGAGTTGCTCACCCGCACCTGGGATGAGTTCAACCATCTCCATGCCCGCCAGATCCTCGAGGACGAGACGCTTTGGCGGGAACTGCAATACCGTTTCGGGGAGTACTTCGAGGGGGGCATGGGCGCCGACGCCATTGCCCGTCTCATCGCCCGTATCGACCTCGACGAGGAAGAAACGAAGATCCGCGAGGTCATCGACCGCAAGGACGTTTCGGCTCAAAAGCGCCAAAAGGCGATCAAACGCTTAAAGATCGTGGCCGCCTTTAATCGGCGAGACGACCATGGGCGCCGGGTCAACGACCCGAGGGCCATGATCTTGGACGTGGTGCCGGTCATCCCGCCGGAGCTGCGCCCCATGGTGCAGCTCGATGGCGGCCGATTCGCCACCTCGGACCTCAACGACCTCTACCGCCGGGTCATCAACCGCAACAACCGCCTCAAGAGGCTGCTCGATCTCGGTGCGCCCGAGATCATCGTGAACAACGAGAAGCGCATGCTCCAAGAGGCTGTCGACGCGCTGTTCGACAATGGTCGCCGGGGTCGCCCCGTGACGGGGCCGGGCAACCGGCCGCTCAAGTCCCTTTCGGACATGTTGAAGGGCAAACAGGGCCGCTTCCGCCAGAACCTGCTGGGCAAGCGGGTGGACTACTCGGGCCGCTCCGTCATCGTGGTGGGCCCATCCCTCAAGCTGCACCAGTGCGGGCTGCCCAAAGCCATGGCACTAGAGCTGTTCAAGCCCTTCGTGATGAAGAAGCTGGTCGACGAGGAACTGGCGCAGAACATCAAGTCGGCCAAACGCATGGTGGAACGGCGCCGTCCCCAGGTTTGGGACGTCCTCGAAGAGGTCATCAAGGAACACCCGGTCATGTTGAATCGGGCCCCGACCTTGCACCGCCTGGGTATCCAGGCCTTTGAGCCCGTCCTGGTCGGTGGGAAGGCAATCCAGATCCATCCGCTGGTGTGCACCGCCTTCAACGCCGACTTCGATGGCGATCAGATGGCCGTGCACCTGCCCCTGTCGGCGGAGGCCCAGGCCGAGGCTCGCATCTTGATGCTTTCGGCCAACAACCTGTTGTCGCCTGCCCATGGCCGACCATTGGTCACCCCTTCCCAGGACATGATCATTGGGGCGTACTACCTCACCGAGGAGATCCCCGGCGGTAAGGGCGAAGGCAGGGCCTTCCGGCGTATCTATGAAGTCGAGCGGGCTTACGAGACGGGCCAGCTCGCCCTGCATTCGTTGATCGAGTACCGAGTGCCAGAGTTGCTCGACCCCGACAACCGCAGCGATCGTGATGTCTACATCAAGACCACCGCTGGGCGGATCCTGTTCAACGAGGCGCTGCCGGCCGGCTGCGAGTTCGTGAACCGGCCCATCAAGAAGGGCGAGATGACCGCCCTGGTAGACGACTTCGCCGCCCGTTTCAGCAACGCCGAGGTGTCCACCAGCCTCGACGCCATCAAGGACCTGTGCTTCAAGTTCGCCACCCGTTCCGGGCTGACGATCTCGGTGGCGGACATCATCGTTCCCGCCAACAAGAATTCCATCCTCGACCGCTATGAGGGCGAAGCGGACAAGGTCGAGGTCCAGTTCCGGCGGGGCATCATCACAGACGGTGAGCGTCGCCAGAAGGAAGTGGAGATCTGGACCTACGCCACCGAGGAGATCATGGAGGCCATGGAGGCCGTCATGAAGGCCGAGGTGTTCAACCCGGTGGACATGATGGTCGGCTCCGGTGCCCGTGGTAACCGTCTCCAGGTCCGCCAGATCGCTGGTATGCGCGGCCTCATGGCCAACCCTCGCGGTGACATGATCCCTCGACCCATCAAGTCCTCCTTCCGGGAGGGTCTGACCATGTTGGAGTACTTCATCTCCACCCCGGGGGCCCGCAAGGGGCTGGTCGACACCGCCTTGCGTACGGCGGACTCCGGCTATTTAACCCGACGCCTGGTCGACGTGGCCCAGGAACTCATCATCAACGATGAGGATCCCTTCTCCCGGGGTGCTGTGCGCGGCCTTTGGTTGGAAAACGTGCAGGCCGATACACCGGGCAAGCGCAGCTATCTGGAGACTCGGTTGTTCTCCAGGGCGCTGGCCGATGACCTGACCCTGCAGGACGGAACCGTCGTCGAACGGGGCACGCTGGTCGACACCCAGCTGATGGAGACCCTGCGCGACGATCCCACCGTCAACCGGGTTCGCGTGCTGTCGCCCTTGACCGACGACAGCCGGCACGGCATCACCAAGATGGGTTACGGGCTATCCCTGGCCACCGGCCAGATCATCGAGATGGGCGAGGCGGTCGGCGTCATCGCCGCCCAGTCCATCGGCGAGCCCGGTACCCAGTTGACCATGCGAACCTTCCACACTGGCGGTATCGCAGGGGCCCAGGGCGACATCGCCGGTGGATTGCCTCGAGTGGTGGAGTTGTTCGAGGCCCGTTCCCCCAAGAACAAAGCGGTGTTGGTCCGCACCTCCGGCGTGGTCCGGGTCGACGATGACGACGCCCGCGGTCGGGTGCTGCGAGTGGTCGCCGATGACGGCACCGAGGAGATCTACACCATCCCGCTGGCCGCCCGGCTGGAGGTCAGTGACGGAGCCGAAGTCGCCGCTGGCGACGCCCTGGTCGAAGGTCCCCGCGACCCCAAGGAACTGCTCGACATCAAGGGTGTGCGCGCTACCCAGGAGTACCTGGTTGAACAGGTGCAGCGGGTCTACCGCGACCAAGGCGTGTCCATCCACGACAAGCACATAGAGCTCATCGTGCGCCAGATGACTCGGAGGGTGGCGGTCCAGGAGCCGGGCGACAGCGAGTTCTTGCCAGGTGAGCGGGTCGACGCTCGGGTTTTCGCCGACGCCAACCGTCGTTTGGTGCAAGAGTCCAAGCGACCGGCCGAAGGCCGACCCGAGCTGATGGGTATCACCAAGGCTTCGCTGGCCACCGACAGTTGGCTCTCGGCCGCCTCCTTCCAGGAGACGACCAGGGTACTGACCGAGGCGGCCATCGAGTCCCGCTCCGACGGGCTCAGGGGCCTCAAGGAGAACATCATCATCGGTAAGTTGATTCCTGCCGGAACCGGCATGCCGTTGTATCGTGAGATCGACACGGTGGCACCGGACTACCAGCACCTCTCCTACTACTCGTCGGAGGATCCGGCCGAGTTCCTGGCCAGCCTGGATGGCGGGTTGGTGCACGCAGACGAGTACCTGGGCGAGGACAACGTGGTCGAACTCAGTTCCGACCACAGCGTCGGCTGACCCAGTTCGCCCGATCAACAACGGCGCATTCGCGGCCTCGGCCGCGGATGCGCCGTTGTTGTTCCTGGCGGGTCCGCTCGACGGCATTCTTCTCGGCCCCCCGGCGAACTGTAAACTTTGACACTATTGCGGAGGCCATCTCCAGGGCCTCCATCTTGATTCTCAGAGGTCCCTGCGTGCGCCACCTAGCCCAGCGAGCACGATGAACGCCCCCGACATGGTCACCGCCGGGGGCCGGCGTCTCGAGCGTGCCGGCCGCGCCGTGGTCATCTGCGATGTGGAGCGGATGTTCTCCCAGGCCCTGGCCCACCTCCTCGAAGCCGAGGGCTTTCACGAGGTCGCCGTGGTCTCCTGCTTCGACGCCATGGTCGCTTGGGTCGATTCCATCAGTGCTGAACTTCCGCCGTTGTGCATCATGGAAATTGACGGCTTGGAGCCCCCGATGGCAAACCCGGCCCAGCTGCGGGCCATGCGGGCGTTGGCCGAGCGCAGCCTGTTGGTGGTGGTCACTGGCGAACGTGACCCCCGGGCCCGAGCCCGTGCCCTGGCCACCGGGATTCGGGCCTTCTTGACCAAGGATCAGTCGGCGGACACGGTGCTGGCCGCCCTCGAACGGGTGTGTGACCCCGATGCGCCTTGCGCCGGCATCGACCCACTGCTGGGCTTCATCGCAGGGCCCTCGCCAGAGCCGGTCAGCAGCTTCCTCACCGCTCGTGAGCAGGAGGTATTACAGGCGCTGGTGGATGGGGAATCCACCCTCTGCATCGCTCATCGCCTCGGGGTGCGGCCCTCCACCCTGCGGGGCTACATCCAGCGCGTGCTCATGAAGCTGGGGGTGCACTCGCGGGCCGCCGCGGCGGCCGTGGCGGTGCAGCGTGGGTTGGCCCGTCCCGGGGCGGGTAAGCCGTTCAGCCGGGAGGCTCGTGCTGGAGGCCCGCCCGTAGGGCCACGCTGACCGCTTCGAGCTGGGAGTGCACGTTGAGCTTGGTCAGAATGCGCTGCACATGGGTGCGCACGGTGTGGGCAGAGATGAACAGGGTTCGAGCGATGGTCTGACGATCAACTCCCGAGGCCAGCATGCTCAGCACCTCACGCTCACGCTCGGTGAGCATCTCCAACCGGCGGAGGAGTTCGTCGTCCTCGCGTGACGCCCGTTGCAGCTCAGCCAGGATCCCTGACAGCAGCCGATTGGGTAGCCGGGTCTCCCCGTCGTGCACCGCTACCACGGTGGCGATGAGATCATCGATGTTGTCCGCCTTGCTCACGAACCCCCTGGCTCCGGCCCGCACCGCCTCCGCCGCCACCTCCACGCTGTCCTGGGCAGTGATCACCACCGCCCCCGGCACCACCTGGTCATGGAGGAGTTGGGCAACCAACTCCAAGCCGCTTTCGTTGTCGAGCTGGGCGTCGACCACAACCACGTCGGTGTCCACCTCGCTCAACATCCTGCGGGCATCGTGGGCGTTGGACTCGCGTCCGACCACCACCACCGAGGACTCCAGTTCCAAACGGCGGGCCAAGGCATCGAGAAAAAGCTCGTGGTCGTCGACGAGAAACACCCGTACCGGTGCACTGGTCGTCGCCCTCACGTGGTCGGTGTCCAGGGGGTGCTCCTCAGCTTGGACCCCTCCAGGCGTGACTTTCAATAATGGCTGGTAGGGAGCGCCTGCGAGTCTGGTCTCTGCGTGATTTTCCCGTACAGCGCCTGCCACGTCGAGCCCTTTTGGTTCCGCCAGGGCGTCTCGAGTCGGTTCGCGCCGAGGCCTCAGTACCGTTGACGACGGAGGTTAGTTTCCGCCTTAGGCGAGGGAGAGGGCGAGGTGCCCCCCGTGGAGCGAGGGACCTCGGCGTGGGTGGGCTGCAGCGGTTTACCAGAAACCCCTGGCGGATGCCACGTCACAGGCTGCTAGCCTTGATCGGTCCGGCGGTTTGTATTAGCCGGTCTCTCCGCTTAATCTGTACCGCCGGTTCGCTGGGGCAACCGCGCCATCACGCCGCCGCGGTGTATCGCCCCCTACACACAGCCGAGAGGACATCGGTGCCCACCATCCAGCAGTTGGTCCGCAAGGGCCGCGCTTCGAAGCCGTCGAAGGGCAAGACGCCCGCCTTGAAGGGCGCGCCGCAGCGTCGGGGGGTGTGCACCCGCGTGTACACCACCACGCCCAAGAAGCCGAACTCCGCCCTGCGCAAGGTGGCCCGCGTCCGCTTGACCAGTGGGATGGAGGTCACCGCTTATATCCCCGGCGAGGGCCACAACCTGCAGGAACACTCCATCGTGTTGGTCCGCGGCGGTCGTGTGAAGGACCTTCCCGGCGTGCGCTACAAAATCATCCGCGGCACCCTGGATACCTCTGGGGTTCGCAATCGCAAGCAAGCACGCAGCCGGTACGGCGCGAAGAAGGAGGGCTGACGTGCCACGCAAGGGACCAGCACCACGTCGGGATTTGTCTCCTGACCCCATCTACCGGTCCTTGTTGGTCACCCAGCTGGTGAACAAGGTGCTCGTGCGGGGCAAGCGCTCTGTTGCCGAGCGCATTGTCTACGAGGCGCTCGAGGTCGTTACCCAGAAAACTGGGGCGGAGCCGGTGGCGACCTTGAAGCGCGCAGTCGACAACGTCAAGCCGCAGCTCGAGGTCAAAAGCCGTCGAGTGGGTGGCGCCACTTACCAGGTGCCTGTCGATGTTCGCCCTCGCCGGGCGAATACCCTGGCCGTGCGCTGGTTGGTCGGCTTTTCCCGTTCTCGTCGAGAACGTTCCATGGCAGCGCGCCTGGCCAATGAGATTCTCGATGCTTCCAACGGCATCGGCGCCTCGGTTAAGCGCCGCGAGGACATGCACAAGATGGCCGAGTCGAACAAGGCGTTCGCCCACTACCGCTGGTGAGGGTAGGGGAATCGACGCCAGCTGCCTATCGTTGAAGGCGCCTGGGCTTTGTCGCCTAGCCCACGCCCTCCGGGACGCGCTCTCCTCCACATCGGGGAATGGCCCGACCCTGCCGATAACCACGATTGATGCAGCTGACGCCGCACGACACGAGAGAGCTTTCAGGAACATGGCCCCGCAACGGCACCCGCTCGAGAAAACCCGCAACATCGGCATCATGGCCCATATCGACGCGGGCAAGACGACGACGACAGAGCGGATTCTCTACTACACCGGTCGCAACTACAAGATCGGCGAGGTCCATGAGGGCGCCGCCACCATGGACTGGATGGTCCAAGAGCAGGAGCGGGGCATCACCATTACCTCCGCCGCCACCACCGCTTTCTGGAAAGACCACCGGGTCAACATCATCGACACCCCGGGCCACGTCGATTTCACCGTTGAGGTGGAGCGTTCGCTGCGAGTGCTCGACGGCGCCGTGGCCGTCTTCGACGGTGTGGCCGGGGTGGAGCCACAGACTGAAACGGTGTGGCGTCAGGCCAACAAGTACGGCGTGCCCCGTATTTGTTTCGTCAACAAGATGGACCGCCTGGGGGCGGACTTCTTCGCCACGCTGGACTCCATCCACACCCGCTTGGAGGCCACCACCGCAGTCATCCAGCTACCGATCGGAGCCGAGGGCCACTACCGCGGTGTGATCGACCTGGTCGAGATGCAGGCCGTGATATGGGACCAAGGCGATGACCTTGGCGCCACATTCGACGTCGGGGATATTCCTGCGGATCTTCGGCCCCAGGCCGACGAGTGGCGCAGCAAGCTCATCGACGCGGTTTCCCTGCTGGACGACACCATCGCCGACAAATTCCTGATGGACGAAGAGATCACTCCTGATCAGCTGCGCGCCGCCATCCGCAAAGGCACCATCAGCGGGGACATTGTGCCGGTGCTCAACGGGTCCGCCTTCAAAAACAAGGGTGTGCAGCCGCTGCTCGACGCGGTCATCGCCTATCTCCCTTCGCCGGTAGATCTTCCCCCCACGGTCGGCACCAGCCTGCGGGGCAATGAGACCGTCGAGCGCAAGCCCTCCGATAGCGAACCCTTCTCGGCCCTGGCCTTCAAGATCATGACCGCCCCCCATGTGGGCAGGCTCGCCTACTTCCGGGTGTACTCCGGCTGCCTGGAAAAGGGTGGCCAGGTGCTGAACTCGCGCACCGGGAACAAGGAACGGGCGGGCCGGCTACTGGAGATGCACGCTAACCATCAGGAAGACGTGGACGTCGCCCGGGCCGGAGACATTGTGGCCGCTATTGGATTGAAAAACGTGCGCACCGGGGACACGCTGTGCGACCCGAGCCAGCCCCTCGTGCTTGAAAAGCTGGAGTTCCCCGAGCCGGTCATCCACGTAGCGGTCGAGCCAAAAACCAAAGTCGACCAGGACAAGATGGGCAAGGCGCTCTATTCGCTGTCGGAGGAAGATCCCACCTTCCAGGTGCGTACCGACCACGAGACCGGTCAGGTCGTCATCTCCGGCATGGGCGAGTTGCACCTCGAGGTGCTGGTCGATCGCATGCTCCGCGAGTTCAAGGTCGACGCCACCGTGGGCAAGCCTCAGGTGGCCTACCGCGAGACCATCAGTCGCATCGCCCACAAGGTCGAATACCGCCACATCAAGCAGTCGGGTGGTTCTGGCCAGTTCGCGGTGGTCGTCATCGACCTCGAACCCACCGGCCCTGGAGGCGGCTATGAGTTCGTGGACAAGATCTCCGGTGGCCGTATCCCGAAGGAGTACATCCCCTCCATCGACCAGGGAATCCAAGAATCGCTCACCTCGGGCGTGTTAGCGGGCTATCCGACCGTTGATGTACGGGCCATCCTCACCGACGGCCAGTACCACGACGTGGACTCCTCGGAGATGGCCTTCAAGATCGCCGGGGCAATGGTCTTCAAGAAGGCGGCCGAACAGGGTAAGCCTGTGCTCTTGGAGCCGATCATGAAAGTCGAGGTCGTCACGCCCGACGACTACATGGGTGATGTCATCGGAGATCTCAACAGCCGCCGTGGTCGTGTTGGCGGTATGGAGCAGCGGGGTAACGCCCAGGTAATCGGCGCCCAGGTGCCGTTGTCGGAGATGTTCGGCTATGCCACCGACCTGCGTTCCCGCACCCAAGGACGCGCTGTGTACACCATGCAGTTCGAGTCGTATCAACAAATGCCCGGCGACCGTCAAGAGGAAATCGTCCGGCGAGTCCGCGGGGCGTAAACTCATCGCCCGGGTAGCGCGCCGTAGCGAGCGAGACAGCTCAGATCCATTCGTGAAGAGGGATAGGTAAGGACAGAAGGCAATGGCCAAGGCGAAGTTTGAGCGTACGAAGCCGCATGTGAACGTCGGCACGATGGGTCACATCGACCACGGCAAGACCACCCTGACAGCGGCTATCACCAAGGTGTTGGCCGAGTCAGGGTCGGGCAAGACCGTCCTGACGAAGTTCGAAGACATCGACAAAGCGCCCGAAGAACGCGAGCGCGGTATCACCATCAACATCGCCCATGTGGAGTATGAGACGGCCAACCGTCACTACGCCCACGTCGACATGCCGGGCCATGCTGACTACATCAAGAACATGATCACGGGCGCGGCCCAGGTCGACGGCGCCATCCTGGTGGTGGCAGCCACCGACGGTCCGATGCCCCAGACCCGGGAGCACGTCCTGCTGGCCCGACAGGTCGGGGTGCCGTCAATCGTCGTTGCCCTCAACAAGGTCGACGCGGTGGACGACGAGGAGCTGCTGGACCTGGTCGAGCTCGAAGTACGCGAGCTCCTTTCGGTCTATGAATACCCGGGTGACGATGTTCCGGTGGTGCGGGTTTCTGCCCTGAAAGCGCTCGAGGGCGATCCGGAATGGACACCGAAGATCCTTGAGCTCATGGCCGCGGTGGACGAGTACGTTCCCGAGCCCACTCGGGAGCTCGATCGACCTTTCCTGATGCCGATCGAGGACGTGTTCTCCATCACCGGGCGCGGCACCGTGGTGACGGGCAAGGTGGAGCAGGGCATCGTCAAGACGGGCGACGAGGTGGAGATCGTCGGCATCCGAAACACCCAAAAGACGGTGTGTACGGGTGTCGAGATGTTCCGGAAGTTGCTCGATCAGGGTCAGGCCGGAGACAACATCGGCGCCCTGTTGCGGGGGACCAAGAAGGAAGACGTGGAGCGCGGCCAGGTGTTGGCCAAGCCCGGTTCCATTACTCCCCACACCGAGTTCGAGGCTCAGGTCTACGTCCTGACCACGGCAGAAGGTGGCCGTCACAAGCCGTTCTTCTCGAACTACCGGCCCCAGTTCTACTTCCGCACCACCGACGTGACGGGCAACATCGAGCTGCCAGAAGGCACCGAGATGTGCATGCCGGGAGATAACACCGAGCTCAAAGTCACGCTCATCCAGCCGATCGCCATGGATGAAGGACTCCGTTTCGCCATCCGCGAGGGTGGGCGCACGGTCGGGGCCGGCCGGGTCATCAAGATTCTGAAGTAGCGGCGAAGCCCTCGAGGCTGTCCAGGGGAACGAGCCCGGCTGTGCTGGCCGGGCTCGTTCCGCGTCCCGGGGAGGTGCCCGTACCGCGAGGTGGCCTGAGGACTTTCGCCCGCCGCCGTCGTGGCGAGTACACTTCCAGCCGGTTCTTTGACAAGGGAGCGTCGCCCACCATGGCTGACGGACAGAAAATACGCATTCGGCTCAAGGCCTATGACCACGAGATCATCGACCAGTCGACAAGGAAGATCGTCGAGACCGTGGTCCGTACGCAGGCCACCGTACGAGGCCCCGTTCCCTTACCAACGGAGAAGCACCGCTTCACCGTCATTCGTTCCCCCCATAAGGACAAGGATTCCCGCGAGCATTTCGAGATGCGTATCCATAAGCGCCTGCTCGACATCGTGGATCCCTCGGCCAAAACGGTGGACGCACTGCAGCGGCTCGAGCTCCCTGCCGGTGTCGACATCGAAATCAAGATCCAATAGCAGATGGGGGCGGGCAACTAGCGCCCTGAGCCCGGAGTCGTTATACTCCACAGGCTGCGTCGGCACCTCCGCCGCCAGCAACGTCGCTCGCATCGTCGACCCACAATCGACGTCTGGATAGGCCCCCAGGGAACCACCCAGCAACAACGGCTGACGCTCCGCCGAGTTCGTACTCGAGCGGAGCGTTCGCGTGAATCGAAATCACCGCACCCTCGGCTTGGCGCCGGGGGATCGTGCAGGCAGAGATGGACTCAAATCGCCATGGCATCCAAGGCAATCGTCGGCCGGAAGGTCGGCATGACCCAGGTCTGGGACGAACAAAACCGCGTCGTGCCCGTCACTGTGGTCAAGGTCGACCCCTGCCGGATCGTCCAAGTGAAAACTCCCGAATCCGACGGGTACGCCGCCCTGCAGGTGACCTTCGGCAGCAAAGACCCTCGCAAGTTGACCAAGGGTGAAGCGGGCCACTTCGCCAAGGCCGACGTGGCCGCCGGTCCCGTCCTGGTGGAGTTGCGGCTCGAATCGGTGGATGGGTACGAGGTGGGCCAGGAGCTCTCCGTGGACACCTTCGCCGACCTCTTGACGGTGGATGTGACCGCAGTCTCTAGGGGCAAGGGCTTCACCGGTTCCATGAAGCGACACAACTTCAAGGGCCAAGGGGCTGCCCACGGCAACCACGGCCACCATCGCGCCCCTGGGTCGATCGGCGCTTGCGCCACTCCCTCCCGAGTCTTTCGGGGTACCCGCATGGCCGGCCATTCGGGTGCGGCCAAGGTGACCACCCTCAACCTCCTGGTCGTCCAGGCGGACCGAGAGAACAACCTGTTGCTCGTCAAGGGCTCCGTGCCCGGTCCCAACGGCGGGCTGGTCCTGATCCGCAACGCAGTGAAGGCGAACTGATGGCACCCACCCAAGCGGTGAAGGACTTGGATCCGGCGGTGTTCGGTATCGAACCCAACATGGCTGTCATGCACCAGGTGGTGACGGCCCAGTTGGCCAACCGCCGCCAGGGCACCCAGTCGACCAAGACCCGTTCAGAGGTGCGCGGCGGTGGCGCCAAGCCCTGGAAGCAGAAGGGCACCGGCCGAGCCCGTCAGGGAACCATCCGAGCTCCCCAATGGCGAGGTGGCGGTGTGGCCCACGGGCCCAAGCCCCGCTCCTATGCTCAGGCCACCCCCAAGAAGATGGTCAGGCTGGCTCTTCGCTGCGCCCTGTCCGATCGACACCGCGAGCAACGAGTGCTGGTGGTGCAGGAGTGGGGCTGGAACGAACCCTCCACCCGCTCCGCAGTCGCCGCCCTCGACAGCCTCGGCGTGTCGGGCAAGGTGCTCGTCGTCCTCACCCGTGACGACGTGGCGGTGTGGAAAAGTTTCCGCAATGTGCCTTCCATCCATGTCCTTGACGTGGGCGAGCTCAACACCTACGACGTGTTGGCCAGCGACTGGGTGGTTTTCACCGCCGCCACGCTGCCCGGCTCTGGAGAACAGCAATGAAAGACCCTCGCGACATTATTCTCAAGCCTGTCGTCAGTGAAAAGAGCTACGGCCTTTACGACAGCAACGTGTACACCTTTGTGGTCCATCCCGACGCCTCTAAGCCGGAGATCCGCGATGCAGTGGAGTCCATCTTCGAGGTCAAGGTGCGCAAGGTGAACACGCTGAACCGGGCCGGTAAGCGAAAGCGGAACCGCAAGTCCGGCACCATGGGCCAGCGCAGCGACCAAAAGCGGGCGATTGTCAGCCTGGCCGCCGGCCATTCGATCGACCTCTTCCAGGGTTAGGAGGCCAGCTATGGGTATTCGCAAGCGCAAACCGACCAGCGCCGGACGTCGGTTTCAGACCGTCTCCGACTTCAGCGAGCTGACCAAGGACAGGCCAGAGCGCACCTTGCTGGCTAGCCAGTCCAGGACCGGTGGGCGTAATAATTACGGCCGCAAGACGGCCCGTCATCGTGGCGGTGGCCACAAGCGCCGTTACCGCATCGTCGATTTCCGGCGTAACAAGGACCTGGTCCCGGCGAAGGTCGCTGCCATTGAGTACGACCCGAACCGCAACTGTCGCATTGCCCTGCTCCACTATCTCGACGGTGAGAAGCGCTACATTCTCGCCCCCGGCAATGTCAAGGTCGGTGATTTATTGAGCTCCGGCCCTGCTGCGGAGATCCGCGCGGGCAACGCCTTGCCGCTGCGCAACATCCCGGTCGGTACCACCGTGCACAACGTGGAGTTCCGTCCCGGCGCCGGGGGCAAGATGGCCCGCAGCGCCGGTTCCAGTGTGCAGCTGGTGGCCAAAGAGGGCGATTACGCTACGTTGCGCCTGCCCAGCTCCGAAATGCGTCGTGTCTCGATTGAATGTCGGGCCACCATCGGGGCGGTCGGCAACGCTGAGGCAGACCTCATCAAGATCGGTAAAGCCGGCCGTAACCGCTGGAGGGGCATTCGCCCCCAGACACGCGGTGTGGCCATGAACCCCGTCGATCACCCCCTCGGTGGCGGTGAGGGCAAGACATCGGGCGGTCGTCATCCGGTTTCCCCTTGGGGTAAGCCCGAGACCCGCACCCGCGACACCAACAAATCAAGCCAGAGCCTGATCATCCGGCGTCGCCGCGGTCGCGGCGGGCGGAGGTAGCACCATGCCGAGAAGCCTGAAGAAGGGTCCGTTCGTCGACGACCACCTCCTCAAAAAGGTGGATGCGCTCAACGCGGCTAACGAGAAGCGGGTCGTGAAGACCTGGTCCCGCCGTTCTACCATCATCCCGGAGATGGTCGGCCATACCCTGGCCGTCCACGACGGCCGCAAGCACGTGCCGGTGTACATCACCGAGTCCATGGTCGGCCACAAGCTGGGAGAGTTCGCCCCGACTCGGACCTTCCGGTATCACGCCGGCCAGGAGAAGAGTGCGAGGGGACGTCGCTAATGGCCTTCGGCGTCAAGACCAATGAGCGACCGGGCACCCGCTGCGAGGTGCGCTACGTACGCATGTCCGCCTCCAAGGCTCGAGTCGTGCTCGACCTGATACGAGGCAAGACGATCCGCGAAGCGGCTGAGATTCTGGCCTTCACCGAACGCTCCGCCGCCGAGGTCCTGGCCAAGGCGTTGAACTCGGCGGTGTCCAACGCCATCAACAACGATGGTCAGGCCGCCGAAGAACTCTACGTCTCTGCCTGCTTCGCCGATGAGGGGCCCACCCTTAAGCGGTGGCGCCCACGGGCCAGGGGCAGGGCTACCCGCATTCGCAAGCGCACCTGCCACATCACCCTCATCGTTAGTCGGCTCTCCGAGGAGCGGCTTACCGTGCGCCGCAACGCCGAGGCCGCCAAGGCCATCAGCCGCGGTGGTCGGGGCAGGACCGCTCGTGACGCAGCCGAGGTACGCCGCCGCCGGGTAGCGGGCAGCCGCCCCGATGCCGCTCCCGACGCCCTGCCTGTCGCTCAAGACGACGACGTGAGCCCCGACGACGTGAGCCCCGACGACGTGAGCGACTCCGAGGATGGGACTCCAGTAGCGGAAGCCTCGCGGGCTTCGAGCGAGGGGGCGCCGTGGGCCGGAAGCGCCCTGCCCCTGGAAGACGGATCGGGCCCCGCGGGATTCGATATCAAAGGCAACGAGGAGTCCAAGCTGTACCACCAGCCGGGTAGCCGCTACTACAACCAGACCAAGGCCGAGTACTACTTCGCTTCGGTCGAGGCCGCGGAAGCGGCTGGCTTCTCTGCGCCCGGTGGCGCGGGCGACGCGGAGGACACCGAGTAATGGGCCAGAAGGTCAATCCCTACGGCTTCCGCCTTGGTATCACCACCGATTGGAAGTCCCGCTGGTTCGCCGATCGCAAGCAGTACAGCGATTACCTCATCGAGGATTGGCGCATCCGCAACTACCTGATGACGCAAATGCCCCACGCGGCCATCTCCCGTATTGAGGTCGAGCGCACGCGGGATCGCCTCCGGGTCGATGTGCATACCGCCCGGCCGGGCATCGTGATCGGCCGTCGGGGTACCGAAGCGGACAAGCTTCGAAGCGGGCTCACCAAGATCACGGGCAATGCCAAGGTGCAGCTCAACATCCAAGAGATCAAGCAGCCCGAGCTCGACGCCGCCCTCATCGCCCAGGGAGTGGCCGACCAGTTGGCCGGCCGGGTCGCCTTCCGCCGGGCCATGAAGCGGGCCGTGCAGAATGCCCAGAAGGCCGGCGCGCTCGGCATCCGGGTGCAGTGTTCGGGGCGTTTGGGTGGTTCCGAGATGGCCCGCACCGAGTGGTATCGCGAGGGGCGGGTGCCGTTGCACACCCTGAGAGCGGACATTGACTACGGCTTCCGCGAGGCCAAAACCACCTACGGACGCATCGGCGTCAAGGTGTGGCTCTACAAGGGCGACATCGTGCCCTACAAGGCTGCTCTGGGCGACAAGATCGCCAGAGAGGCCGCCTTGGCCGTGGGCGAGCCGGCCGGTACCGCCGAACGACCCCGTCGGGTGGTGTCTTCTTCAGCGGCTGCCCGCCGCCCGGTGCCTGCCCCCGCTCCGGTAGCTAGCCCCGAGGCTCCGGCCGATGAAGAGGTCATCGAGGCGGCCCCCCTCGTCAAGGAGGCGGACCCCGAGTTCGAACGCCTTCTGGCCGAGGAAGAAGAAATCGAACGCTCCACTCGCGCTTCCCATGAGACGCCTCACTTCCGAATGGGGGACGACTGACCATGTTGATGCCTAAGAAGGTCAAATACCGCAAGCAACAGCGAGGCCGGCTCACCGGTACCGCCAAGGGAGGCACCGAGGTCACCTTCGGCGATTACGGCATCCAGGCGCTCGAGCCAGGCTGGTTGACCGCCCGCCAGATCGAAGCGGCCCGTATCGCAATGACCCGGCACATTCGCCGTGGCGGCAAGGTGTGGATCAACGTCTTCCCCGATAAGCCCATCACGGCCAAGCCGGCAGAAACTCGCATGGGCTCCGGTAAGGGCAATCCCGAGAAGTGGGTGGCGGTGGTCAAGCCGGGACGCGTGCTGTTCGAGCTGCGCTATCCCGACGCCAAGATCGCTCGGGAAGCCATGGACCGCGCTATTCAGAAGCTGCCCATCAAGGCCCGCTTCGTCGTGCGGGAGGAGGCGTTCTGATGGCCAAGACTTCCCCATTGTTCGGGTTGAGCAACGACGAGCTGCTCAGCCGCCTGGCCGAGACGAAGGAAGAGCTGTTCAACCTGCGCTTCCAACACGCCACCGGACAGCTCACCAACTACCGGCGCATGGGCCAGGTTCGTCGTGAGGTCGCACGCCTCATGGGTGCCTTGCGCGACGCCGAGATCAGGGCCGCCGAGGCCCTTCCCGCTGGAGGCAAGTGATGGCTGCAGAAACTGCGGTCGAGACCACCCGGCCGAACAACCGCAAGATCCGAGACGGTGTGGTCATCTCCAACAAGATGGAACGCACCGCGGTGGTCGCGGTGGTCAGCCGGGTCCGCCACCCCCGTTACAACAAGACCGTGCAGCGCGCGTCGCGCCTGTATGTGGACGACCCCGCCAACGATCTCAACATCGGCGATCGAGTACGGATCCAAGAGACCCGCCCGCTGTCGAAGCTGAAGCGCTGGCGCATCCTGCAAGTGCTGGAAAGGGCGCGCTGATGATCCAGCAAGAATCCCGCCTTCGGGTGGCGGACAACAGTGGTGCGCGCGAGGTGCTCTGCATCCGGGTCCTCGGCGGCACCCGGCGTCGCTACGCCTCAATCGGGGACATCTTCGTCGCCACCGTGAAAGACGCCATCCCCGGAGGCTCCGTAAAGCGAGGCGACGTGGTCAAGTGCGTGGTGGTACGAACCAAGAAGGAGCGCCGCCGCGCCGACGGCAGCTACATCCGCTTCGACGAGAACGCGGCCGTGCTCATCACCGACGCGCTGCAGCCTCGGGGTACCCGCATTTTCGGCCCGGTGGGCCGCGAGCTGCGGGACAAGAAGTTCATGCGAATCGTTTCCCTGGCTCCGGAGGTCTTGTGATGGCCGCCAAGATCCGCAAGGGCGACCGCGTCCGGGTCCTCACAGGCAAGGACCGGGGTCGCGAAGGCACGGTGGCCAAGGTCCTGCCCGGCCGGGGCAAGGTCATCGTGGATGGCGTCAACGTGGCCCGAAAGCATGTTCGGGCTAACCCGCAGCAGAACACTCCCGGCGGCATCATCGAGGTCGACATGGCCCTCGACGCCTCCAACGTGGCCGTTCTCAGCCCCAAGGACGGCAAACCCACACGGGTGGGTTACCGCTTCGACGCCGAGGGCAACAAGATGCGTATCTGCAAGCGCAGCGGAGAAGATCTCTGATGGCTACCGATACCAAGACCTCGGCTGAGGAAGTCTCCGACGCGGAAACGGTGTTCCTGCCGCGTCTCAAGGTGGCTTACGCCAACGAGTTGCGGGCCAAGCTCCAACAGGAGCTCGACCTACCCAACGTGATGATGGTGCCGAGGCTCGAAAAGATCGTGCTCAATATGGGGGTAGGTGCTGCATTGCAGCAGGCCAAGCTCATCGAAGGCGCGGTGTCCGACCTCAGCATCATCACCGGCCAGAAGCCTGTTATCACGAGGGCCAAGAAGTCCATCGCTGGGTTCAAGTTACGCCAAGGTAATGCCATCGGTGTGAGGGTTACCCTCCGCGGGGACCGGATGTGGGAGTTCTTTGACCGGCTCATCAGCTTGTCGATTCCCCGGGTCCGGGACTTCCGCGGGCTCAACCCCCGCTCCTTCGATGGGAGGGGCAACTACACCTTCGGGGTCAACGAGCAGTTGATCTTCCCGGAGATCGATTACGACAAGGTTGACACGACGCGAGGTATGGACATCACCATCGTCACCACCGCCCGCAACAATGCCGAGGGCAAGGCCCTCCTTGATGCGTTCAACTTCCCCTTCAGGAGGGACTGAGGTGGCCAAGAAAGCGCTGATTCAAAAGCAGCAGCGCAAGCCAAAGTTCAAGGTCCGTGGCTACACACGCTGCAAGCGTTGTGGCCGGCCCCGGGCGGTGTTCCGTCGCTTCATGCTGTGCCGTATCTGTTTGCGTGAACTCGCTCATGCCGGGGAGATCCCCGGCGTCACCAAGGCGAGCTGGTAGGGGGTGGCATAACCGTGACGATGACTGATCCGATAGCGGACCTGCTGACCCGACTGCGCAACGCCAACGTGGCGATGCATGACGAGGTCATCATGCCTTCCTCGAAACTCAAGGTGGCCCTAGCCCGGGTGCTCTTTAAAGAGGGTTACATCCTGGGACACAAGGTCGCCCCTTCCGCCAGCGGTCCCGGGGACACGTTGACCATCCAGCTGAAGTACTCGCCCGAGCGGCTGCGGACAATCTCCGGCCTGCGCCGGGTGTCCAAACCCGGGCTCCGGGTGTACTCCCAGTCCCACGAGATCCCCCGCGTACTGGGTGGTCTTGGTGTGGCAGTCCTTTCGACCAACCAAGGGCTCATGACCGACCGCGAGGCGCGTAAGCGCCGAGTGGGCGGCGAAGTGCTCTGCTACGTCTGGTAGGAGGCTGCCATGTCCCGAATCGGAAAGGCCGTCATCGTCGTGCCTAGCGGCGTAGAAGTCTCGATCGACGGTCAAGACGTGACGGTGAAGGGTCCCAAAGGAACCCTGAACCATGTGGTGCCCGAGCCCATCACGGTCCGCCAAGAAGGCACCACCGTTTTGGTGGAACGGCCCAACGACGAACGCAGGGCCCGCTCACTGCACGGGCTGACCCGCACTTTGGTCAACAACATGGTGCTCGGGGTGTCCGCGGGGTTCCGCAAAGAGCTTGAGATCATCGGGGTTGGCTACCGGGCCACGGCCCAGGGAGACAACAAGTTGGAGCTGGCCTTGGGGTTCAGTCATCCGGTGCGGGTGGAAGCACCCGCGGGGATCACCTTTGAGGTGCCGGCAGCCACCCGGGTGAATGTGATCGGGATTGATAAGCAGCAAGTCGGCCAAGTAGCAGCCGACATCCGCTCAATCCGCAAGCCTGAGCCCTACAAGGGCAAGGGCATCCGCTACGTCGGTGAGTACGTGATCCGCAAAGCCGGCAAGACCGGCAAGTGACAAGCGTCGGGAAGAAGCGAACATGAGCGACGCAGCCAAGTCCAAACGCGAAGGACGAGTTCGTCGGCATCGGCGGATCCGCAAGAAGGTGGCCGGCAGCGCTAGCCGCCCGCGTTTGGCCATCTATCGATCCAATCGGCACATCCACGCCCAGATCATCGACGACATCGCCGGCACGACGCTGGTGGCGGCGTCCACGGTGGAGGCGGCCCTGCGCGGCGAATCCACCGGCAACGCTGCCGCAGCCAGCCAAGTGGGTACCACCATCGCCGAGCGGGCCAAAGCCGCCGGCATCACCGAGGTCGTGTTCGACCGGGGTGGATTCCTCTACCACGGGCGGGTCGCCGCCCTCGCCGACGCCGCCCGTGCGGGCGGACTGGAGTTCTGAACACCATGGCGAGCAATGAAGCGCAACTGCGCGATAGCCGGGTCATCAACATCAACCGAGTGGCGAAAGTGGTCAAGGGTGGACGTCGCTTCAGCTTCACCGCCTTGGTCGTGGTCGGCGACGGCGCCGGCCGGGTCGGATTGGGTTACGGCAAGGCCAAAGAAGTCCCCTTAGCCATTCAAAAGGGTACAGAAGAGGCCCGCAAGAACCTCTTCGAAGTGCCCCTGGCCGGCAGCACCATCACCCACCCCATCATTGGGGAGACTGGAGCGGGCCGGGTGCTTCTCAAGCCGGCCTCGCCCGGGACCGGGGTGATCGCGGGGGGTGCGGCCAGGGCCATCCTGGAGGAAGCCGGCATTCACGACGTGTTGTGCAAGTCGCTTGGTTCCTCGAACCACATCAACGTGGCGAGGGCGACCATCGCCGCCCTGCAGCAACTGAAGCGCCCAGATGAGGTGGCCCGGCTGCGTGGTCTGGACCCCGAGGACTTCGTGCCCGTCGGGCTGTTGCGGGCCTACAACGAGACCCGCAGAGCTCGTGCTTCGGTCGGAAGCGAAGAGAGCCGATGAGCACCCTTCGAGTTACACAGGTCCGCTCCGCCATCGGAGCCAAGCCCAAACAACGCGGCACGCTGCGGGCGCTGGGCTTGGGCCGCATCGGCAAGTCGAACAACCTGCCCGATCGTCCGGAGATCCGCGGCATGATCGCTAGGGTCCCCCACCTCGTGAACGTGGAAGAGGTCCAGCCCGATGAAACTGCATGATCTCCAGCCACCGGAGGGTTCCAACCGCCGGCGCAAGCGGGTCGGCCGCGGCATCGGCGGCAAGGGCGGCAAGACCGCAGGGCGCGGCACTAAGGGCCAGAAGGCTCGCCGCCAGATTCGGGCCGGTTTCGAGGGCGGTCAGATGCCCTTGCAGCGCCGGATCCCCAAGCTGCGCGGCTTCAACAACCCGTTCCGGGTCGAGTATCAGGGCATCAACCTGGATGTGATCGAGCAGAGCGAACTCGCTGAGGTGTCTCCCAGCACCCTGCGGGAGAAGGGGCTGGTCCACAAGGGCGCCCTGGTCAAGGTGCTCGGTCGAGGGGAACTCTCCCGGGCCGTTCGGGTCTCTGCTCACGCCTTTTCAGCTAGCGCCGAGGCGGCCATCACCTCGGCCGGGGGATCGATCGAGATCATTCCCCCGCCCTTTGGCAACGGTCGCCCTCCGGCGCAGGGCAACCAGCACACCAACCGCTGAGCGGCGTGGCCTTGGTGCGCTCCGGCAGCTCAGGGCCCTAGAGTAGACCGTCGTCCGGCGTTTTCGAAGGAGCCAGTCTCAGGTGGCCACAGGCGCAAGTACTTCCCCCTCGAGCCTCGCTCGTGTGGGTTCGATGTTGAATGTGTTCCGGGTCCCGGACATGCGGACCAAGGTGATCTTCACCTTGGCCGTCGTCCTGCTCTACCGATTCGGCTCTTTCATCCCTGCCCCCGGCATCGATTTGAACGCCGTCGAGGTCCTCAAAGATGAAGCAGAGCAGGGCGGCATCCTGTCGCTCCTGCAACTGTTCTCCGGGGGCGCATTGACCCGCTTTGCGATCTTCGCGCTCGGGATCATGCCCTACATCACCTCCTCGATCATCCTGCAGATCCTGGCGGTGGTGATCCCCAAGTTGGAGCAGTTGCAAAAGCAGGGCGCCGTCGGCCAACGCAAAATCAATCAGTACACCCGGTATCTCACCGTGGCGATCGCAGTGTTGCAGTCCACCGGCTTGGTGTTCCTGTTCCACAACGGGGGCGGCTCGCTGGTGGGCGATACCGGAGGGCAGTTGGACCTAGTCCCCAACTTCACACCCTTCCGCGTGCTGTTGATCGTGCTCACCGTCACCGCTGGCACCGCCTTGATCATGTGGATGGGTGAGCTCATCACACAGCGTGGGATCGGCAACGGGATGTCCATTATCGTGTTCACCTCGGTGGTGTCAGGCCTGCCCAGTCAAGGCGGCTTGATCCGGGCGGCCGGGGGCACCTTCAAGTTGCTCGTCGTGTTGGCGCTGTTCATAGCCCTGCTGGTGGCCATCATCGCCATCGAGCAAGGTCAACGGCGCATCCCCGTTCAGTTCGCCAAGCGGGTGGTGGGACGGCGCATGTACGGCGGCCAATCCACCTACATCCCCCTCAAGGTGAACCAATCGGGCGTCATTCCGGTGATCTTTGCTAGCTCGGTGTTGTACCTGCCCGTGCTGTTGACCAACCTGGTGCCCGCCACCGGTTGGGGGGACACCGTGCGTCGCTTCGTGCAGGACAACCTGGTCAACCACACCAGCATCATCTACCTGGTGTTCTATGGCTTCTTGATCATCGGGTTCGCCTACTTCTACACCGCCATCAGCTTCGATCCCGTGCAACGGGCCGATGATCTTCGCAAACAGGGTGGCTTTATCCCCGGCATCCGCCCAGGGCCGCAGACGGAGCGTCATCTCCAGCGCATCGTGTCGCGCATCACCTTGCCGGGAGCGTTGTTCATCGCCGGTATCGCCTTGCTGCCGCCGCTGTTCATCACCTTCGTGCTCCGAGTCGACCTCAACGGGCAGCAACTGGCCTTCGGTGGCACGTCAATCCTGATAGCGGTTGGCGTGGCGCTGGAGACCATGAAACAGATCGACAGCCAGTTGATGATGCGCAACTACGAGGGGTTCCTCAAGTAGTGCTGAGCGTTCGAGGGTGGTGGGATTCGCCCGCGGCGGGGAGCGTCGCTAACTTGCCGGGATTCTGGATCGCATCGATCGGGGTTCACCTACGATGACCAAGCGGGTACGACTCGTCATTTTCGGCCGTCAAGGCGCAGGGAAGGGCACCCAATGTGCCCTTTTGGTGCAGCGTTACGGCGCCATTCATATTTCCACGGGGGACATCCTGCGAGCGGCGGTGGCGGAGGGGACGCCCTTTGGGCGTCAGGCCGATGCCTACATGTCCGCCGGCAATCTGGTCCCCGACGAGGTGATGATCGGAATCGTGCAGGACCGCATGGCCCAGGCCGATGTGGTCGAGCACGGCTTTCTGCTCGACGGCTTCCCCCGCACCGAGGCTCAGGCTCAGGCCCTGGTGGAAACGCTCGGTCCCACCGGCATAGATCTCGCTCTCAACGTCGATGTTCCCCTCGAGGTAGTGCGTGAACGCATCGCAGGGCGCAACCGGGCTGACGACACCGCCGAGGCGGTAGAGCGGCGCCTGCAGGACTACGAGGCCAAAACCATGCCAGCCGTGCGCTGGTTCGACACCATCGGCAAGCTCGTTGAGGTTGACGGGGTGGGCTCGGAGGCCCGGGTTTTCGAGCGCTTGAGCGAGGTTATCGATTCCCACCGGTGAGTTTCCTTCACCCTTAGGTCCTCCTGTTCCCGGGCGAAATTGGTCAGCCCTCATCCACCGAGTAGAGTGTGACGCTGGCTTTCTGCTGGCCGCCACAAGCTTGCCCGGGGCGCCTCCAGCACCCATACGCGACCACAAGACGCGACCCAATCTGCGACCAAGGAGTACCACCCTGCCGAAGCCCAAGGAAGATGCGATCGTCCTGGAGGGGAAGGTCATTGAACCTCTCCCCAATGCAATGTTTCGAGTAGAACTCGAGAACGGCCATAAAGTCCTGGCCCACATCTCCGGCAAGATGCGCATGCACTACATCCGGATTCTCCCAGGTGACCGCGTCCAAGTTGAGCTGACGCCGTATGACCTCCAACGGGGTCGAATCACGTACCGATACAAGTGATCATGTCGATCGCTTGCAGAGTGATTCAACCCGTCGCTCCCCTCATCCGAACGAGAGAGTGCTCATGAAAGTCCGTCCCAGCGTCAAGGCCATGTGCGACAAGTGCAAGGTGATTCGCCGCCATGGTGTGGTGCGCGTGATCTGCTTGAACCCGCGTCACAAGCAGCGCCAGGGCTAGAAGGAAAGGCCTGAAGGTTCATGGCACGAATAGCCGGCGTCGACATTCCCCGCGAGAAGCGGGTGGAGATTTCTCTCCGTTACATCTATGGAATCGGGCCTACGGTGGCCCGCAACGTGTGTGAGGCCTCCAGCGTCGATCCCGACACCCGGGTGCGAAACCTGACCGATGAAGAGGTCAATCGCATCCGGGCCTACATCGAGCAGAACATCAAGGTCGAAGGTGACCTGCGCCGCGAAGTGGCCCAGGACATCAAACGGAAGATGGAGATCGGGTGCTACCAGGGTCTCCGCCATCGTCGCGGTCTACCGGTGCGGGGTCAGCGAACCCACACCAACGCTCGGACCCGCAAGGGACCGAAGAAGACCGTCGCCGGCAAGAAGAAGGTCCGCCGGTAAATCCGGCGACCGATCAGAGCTAGGAGACCACCCCAGCCATGGCGAAGCCCAAGCCAGGGGGCCGGCGCCCCCGCAAGCGGGAACGCAAGAACGTCAATTACGGCGTGGCCCACATCAAATCGAGCTTCAACAACACCATTGTGACCATCACCGACCAGGACGGCAATGTGCTGTCGTGGGCGTCGGCGGGCAACGTGGGGTTCAAGGGTTCCCGCAAATCAACGCCTTTCGCCGCCCAGATGGCCGCTGAGCAGGCCGCCCGCCGTGCCATGGAGCACGGGGTCCGAAGGGTCGACGTTTTGGTCAAAGGTCCCGGCTCCGGCCGTGAAACGGCGATTCGCTCCATCCAGAACGCCGGCATCGAGGTGACCGGTATCAAGGACGTCACCCCGGTGCCTCACAACGGCTGTCGTCCCCCCAAGCGTCGGAGGGTCTGAGTTCATGTCCCGCTATATCGGTCCCAAGGCCAGGGTCTCCCGGCGCCTGGGTACCAACATCTGGGGTACTCGGGGCGAGAGTATCGCCTTGGACCGTCGCCCCTACCCGCCAGGCGAGCACGGCCGGACCCGCCGCCGGGGCAACGCCTCTGAGTATCTCCTGCAGCTGCAGGAGAAGCAGAAGGCACGCTTCACCTATGGGCTCACTGAGCGTCAGTTCCGCAACCTCTACGAAGAGGCCTCCCGCAAAAGCGGGGTAACCGGCGAGATCATGCTGAGTTACTTGGAACTGCGCTTGGACAACATCGTCTACCGGGCTGGTTGGGCCGCCACCCGTCCCCAGGCCCGCCAGTTCGTAAATCACGGCCACGTGAACGTCAACGGGCGCAGGGTCACCATCCCCAGCTACCGGGTTCGCAAAGGCGATGTGATCGAACTGCGCCCCAAGACCCGCGAGTTCATTGTTGTTCGCCACAACGTCGATGTGCTCGATCGCAGCGCGCCCGGCTGGTTGGAGACAACCGACGGAGGCCTGAAGGTCACCGTGCGGGAGCTTCCGTTGCGGGAACAGATCGACGTTCCCGTTCGTGAGCAGCTCATCGTCGAGCTCTACAGCAAGTAAGCGCCGACGCAAGCCCATCTGGTCAAAGAAGCTTTCGTCAAAAGAGAAGCCTTCGTCAGCAATGAAGCCTTCGTCAAAGAAGCAAGGAACGTCTGCATGCTCGTCATCCAGCGGCCCACGGTCGAACCCCTCGGTGAAGAAGACAACTACCGCCAGAAGTTCGCTATCGGGCCCCTCGAACCAGGCTTCGGCTACACGTTGGGCGCCGCCCTGCGGCGTACACTGTTATCCTCGATTCCCGGCTCGGCTGTTACCCAGGTGCGTTTCGACGATGCGCTCCATGAGTTCGACACCATCGGTGGCGTCGCCGAGGACGTCACCGATGTGATTTTGAACCTCAAGGACTTGGTCATTGAGGCGCACTCCGACGAAGCCGTCACCATCCGAGTCGATGTACGAGGCCCGGGGGAGGTCACCGCCGGTGATATCGAGACCCCCTCCGATGTCGCCATCCTAAATCGTGACCTACACCTGGCCACGCTGTCGGCCAAGGGTCGCCTGGCGTTCGAGATGACCATCGAGCGGGGCAGGGGGTACCTTTCCGCCGATCGAACCAACACTTCGTCCACCATCGGGGTCATTCCGGTGGACGCCATCTTCAGCCCGGTTCGCCGGGTGGCGGTCGAGGTGGAACCAACCCGAGTGGAGCAATCCACCGAGTATGACCGGCTGATCTTGGACGTGGAGACCGACGGTTCCGTTACCCCTCGTGACGCGCTGGCCTCCGCCGGGGCCACTCTCACCTCACTGGTGCAGTTGGTGGCCGACATGAGCGAGCATGCCGTGGGGCTCGGTCTCACCGAAGACATCGAGGTAGGTACCCGCAAGGATCTCGATGTCCCCATTGAGGAGCTGGACTTGTCCGAGCGGCCTCGTAACTGCCTGAAGCGGGCACAGATCAACACCATCGGGGAACTCATCGAGAAGACGGAAGACGACCTGTTGGCCATCACCAACTTCGGTCAGAAATCCCTGGATGAGGTCATCGCCAAGCTCGACGAGCGGGGTCTCACCCTCCGCGTCAAAGACTGATCGAGGATCACGACAATGCGCGGAACTCCCCGCAAGGCGCGCCGCTTCGGCGGCAGCGCGTCCCATGAGAAGGCCATGCTGGGGAACATGGTGGCCTCTCTGATCGCAGCCGAGGCCATCGTTACCACCGAGGCCAGGGCCAAAGCCCTGCGGCCGGTGGCCGAGAAGGTCATCACCAAGGCCCGCAACGGCGGCCTCCATAACCATCGCCAGGTGGTGTCCTTCATCCGAGACAAGGAGATGGCCTCGAAGCTGTTCTCCGACATCGGGCCCCGCTACGCGGATCGTCCCGGTGGGTACACCCGGATTCTCAAGCTCGGTCCCCGACCAGGTGACAATGCCCCCATGGCCCGGATCGAGCTGGTCTGAGCCGTTTCGGCTTGGCCACCCTGTGACGTTCCGCCAGGACCGGAGCTGCGGTGAGCGTTGAAGCGGGAGCCAGGTCGATCGGGGGTGGTCAGGCCCTCAGCCTCTTTGATCCCTCCAGCTATGCACGAGCGGCCCCCAGGGGGCCGCTCGCCCGCGTCCGGCTCACGCTGGCCTACGACGGCAGCGAGTTCCACGGCTTCGCCGAGCAGCCGGGCCTGCCCACCGTGGCCGGTCGCCTCAGTGCCGCCCTGGAGCGGGTGCTCGGCCACGGGGTAGACGTGGTCGGTGCCGGCCGCACCGACCGAGGGGTACACGCCTGGGGTCAGGTGGTCAGCTTCGACGCCTCCCAATCCGCGCTCGGCCGCGTCGGGCTGGAGGGCCTTCGACGGCGGCTGAACAAGTTATGCGGACCACAGTTGTCCGTGCGGGAGGTACTGGTCGCCGCCGACGGTTTCAGCGCCCGCTTCTCGGCCACGAGCCGCCGCTACCGCTACAGCCTGGTGAACCGGCCCGTACCGGATCCCTTTCTCCAGGCCTACGCCTGGTGGGTGCCCGAGCCGCTGTCCCTACGGGCCATGCAGGCCGGAGCCGACGTGTTGCTGGGCGAACACGATTTCAGCTCCTTTTGTCGACGACCCAAGGGCGAACGCGGCTTGCAGCTGTCCCTGCGCCGCCGAGTGCTCGACACGGCCTGGAGCGAACCGGAGGAGGGTATTTTGCGCTTCGAGATCGAGGCCAGCGCCTTCTGCCATCAGATGGTGCGCTCCATCGTGGGCACGTTGGTGGCCATGGGCCGCGGTGATCGTCGTCCGGGGCAGATGCTGGCCATCCTGAGGGCCCAGGACCGGACTGCGGCCAGCCAGATTGCCCCGCCCCACGGGCTTTGCCTGTGGCAGGTGCGCTATCAGGAGCCGCGATGAGCTTGCCGATCGGCTTCGCCCCGCCGCCGGCCCGGTCGGCCCGGGCGGCTAGGTTTGCTGCGGAGAAGCAATCGGCTTAAGCTGGACAACCGCCTTGTGGGGCGTCGCGCGCCCACGCCAGGGAAGGACCGGATCGTGCCCACCTATAGCCCGAAAGCCAGCGAGATCGAACGCAGCTGGTACGTGATCGATGCCGAGGGCCTCGTGCTGGGCCGAATGGCCACCGAGGCCGCCCATATCCTGCGGGGCAAGCACAAGCCCACGTTCGCCCCCCATCTCGACACGGGCGACCACGTCATCGTGATCAACGCGGACAAGGTCGTGCTGACGGCCAACAAGGCGGCCCGCAAGAGCGTCTGGAGCCACTCCGGCTTCCCCGGCGGTATCAAGCGCGCCACCTACGCCGACCAACTGCGGGACAAGCCGGAGGAGGCCGTCCGGCGATCCATCAAGGGCATGTTGCCTAAGAATCGCCTCGGCCGTGCCATGGGCTCCAAGCTCAAGGTGTACGCGGGGGCCGAGCATCCCCACGCCGCCCAGGGCCCAAAGCCCCTCCTCATCGCCCACGCCCGCGCTCGCTGAAGACGAAAAGACCTCCCATGCCTAAGCCCTTGGTCCAGTCGACCGGCCGTCGTAAAGAAGCTGTAGCCCGGGTGCGCTTGCGTCCCGGCAACGGCAACATCACTGTGAACGGCCGCGCCGTCGAGGACTACTTTCCGAGCGAGACCCATCGCATGATCCTCAGCGAACCGCTTCGCCTCACCAGCACCAACGAGATGTACGACGTGGATTGCGGCATCGACGGGGGCGGCATCAGCGGGCAGGCCGGGGCACTGCGCCTGGGCATCGCCAGAGGGCTCATCGCCCTCGACCCCGAGTTGCGGCCTTCGCTCAAGAAGGCGGGCATGTTGACCCGTGACGATCGTAAGAAGGAATCCAAGAAGTACGGCCTCAAGAAGGCCCGCAAGGCTCCCCAGTACTCCAAGCGCTGAGGCACTGGTCAGACCGGACCGGCGTCGTGTTGCTGCCGTCATGACCTCGTCGTCGCCGCCAAACCCGCAGTTCGGGACCGACGGAGTGCGTGGTCTGGCCAACGTGGAAGTCACGGCCGAGTACGCACTGGCTTTCGGCCGAGCGGTGGCTCGGGTGCTGTCCCCCCAGCAGGTGGTGGTGGGGCGAGACACCCGCCAGTCCGGCACCATGCTCGAAGGCGCGTTATGCGCAGGCCTGGGAGCTGAAGGGGTCGAGGTTCGTCTCCTGGGCGTGTGCCCGACGCCGGCCGTGGCCTTCGTCAGCGCCACCTCTGCCGTCCCCGGGGTGATGATCTCCGCCTCTCACAACCCCTTCTCGGACAACGGCCTCAAGGTCTTCGCCGCCGGGGGCTTGAAGCTGTCGGACGCACAGGAGGCCTCCTTTGGCCCGGTGTTGGGCCCGTTGCTGCAGGGCGTGCTCGGGCCTGCCGGGGCGCGGCCCGAGGAAGGGAGCCGGATCCGGGTGGGTACGGTGGCCGCCGACGGGCAAGGCCTGCAGGGTTATGTCGAGCATCTGATCGCCTCGATCGAAGGACGCCGCCTGGAGGGGTTGCCGGTTGTCATCGACTGCGCGAACGGTGCTGCCTACGAGGTTGCCCCCCGGGTGTTGCGCTCGCTGGGCGTGGAGTTGGTGGTGCTGGCCAACCGTCCCGATGGCACCAACATTAATGCCGGCTGTGGTTCGACCCATATGCAGACCCTTGCCGCCACCGTCGTGGAGCGGGGGGCGGCCCTGGGTCTGGCCTTCGACGGTGACGCTGACCGGGTGCTGGCCGTTGATCACCGTGGCCTGCTGGTCGACGGGGACCAACTGATCGGGATGTGTGCCCTCGATCGTCATCGGCGGGGGTCGCTGGTCGGGGACCGGGTGGTGGTGACGGTGATGACCAACCTGGGCTTTCGGTTGGGCATGCAACGCCACGGCATCGGCGTGGCCGAAACCGCAGTGGGGGATCGGTACGTGTTGGAGAAGCTGGAGGCGGAAGGACTGAGCTTGGGAGGCGAGCAATCCGGCCACCTGATCTTTCGGGATTTGGCCTCCACCGGTGACGGGGTGCTCAGCGCCGTGCAGATCCTCGATCTGTGTTGTCGCAGTGGCCGCACCCTGGCCGAGCTGGCCGAGGAGGCCATGATCCGGCTGCCTCAGGTGTTGCGCAATGTGGTCGTGGTGGGACGGGCCGAACGGGTGGTGACGGCCATGGCCGACCAGATCGCGGCCGTCTCCAGCCGACTGGGCCTCACCGGCCGGGTGCTGGTGCGGCCCTCGGGGACTGAGCCCCTGGTCAGGATCATGGCTGAGGCACCCGAGCTGGCTGAGGCCGAAGCGGCTGTCGAGGAACTAGTGGCCGCGGCCGCCGCCCTGGCCTGAGCGCAACCGCTGGCCCCGCCGCGCCCCTCGTGGTAGCCGTTAACCTTGGTTTCAACCCATGGGATGCGTCGCGCTGTTGCTCGTGCCCTTTGATCCTTCGTTGCAAACGACGGGGCCGTTGCTGGCATCGTCGGACAGGAGACCAACCATGTGCGGGATCATCGCCGTGCTGAGGCGCCGAAACGACGCCCCTTGTCCCTCGGCCTTCTCCCTGTTGGAGGCGGCGGCCGGCGCGGTGGCCCGCCTCGAGCAGGCTCGGGTGGCAACGAATCCGGTACCCGCCATGGTTGCCGCCACCGCTGAGCTGGTGACCCTCGATCACATCCTGCGTTCCGTGCCGGGGGTTGAGGCCCTGGTCGAAGACGGTGTCTTGCGGGGCGAGCTGGGAAGGCACCTGGCGGGGCTGCAGCAACAGGTGGTGGCCATCGAGGCCCAGGTTGACGCGGCGGGGGCTGAAGGCGTCCTCCCTCCGACCGCCATCGAGGCCCGTTCGGCGGCGTTGATCACCCTCAAGGATGTGGCCTGGGCGCTGGTGCAGGATCGCCAGCGCACCGTCGATGCGGTAGCGGCGCTGGTCGGAGGGCACCCGGCCGGGGGTCGAACGACGCGGCCCGCCCTTCCCGCGGAGGAGACCGCCGGTCGTCGTGCCGCGGTGGCGGGGTACCTCGCCATCCAGGAGGCCTTATCGGCAATCAACCGCCTGGAGGTGCGGGGACGGGATTCTGCTGGGCTGCACGTCTTAGTGCGGGGCCACGGCCTGGACATGGCCGAGGCAGGCTTGGCCTCTCAGGTGCGTGCGCGCGGCGCCGATGTCCTGTTCGGCTCCGGGTCGGTGCGGGCGGTGGACGGCGGGGTCTTGTCCTTCGTGTACAAGGCGTCCGCCGAGATCGGTGAACTCGGCGACAACGTGGCCGGGATGCGGGCCGCCATCAAGGCCGACGAGCTGTTGGCCCTGGCCCTGCTATCGCCCCAGGCGGAGGTGAACGTGCTTGGCCACACCCGTTGGGCCTCGGTGGGCATCATTTCCGGACCCAACGCCCATCCGCTCAACTCCGAGGAGATCGACCTGGTCGACGGGCCGTACGTCACGGCCGCCCTCAACGGCGACGTGGACAACTTCGCTGATCTCAAGGCCAGCTACGGCCTGGCCATCCGGGGTGAGATCACCACCGACGCCAAGGTGATCCCCACCATGGTCAGCCGGGCCTTGGGCGTCGGAACTGACCCGGTCGAGGCCTTCCGGCGCTCAGTTAGCCAGATGGAAGGCTCGGTAGCCATCGGTGCCCAAATGGCCGAACAGCCCGACCGGCTCTTGGTCGCCTTGCGGGGTTCCGGCCAAGCCCTCTACGTCGGGGTGACCGAGGACGCCTACCTGGTCGCCAGCGAGCCCTACGGGCTGGTCGAGGTGGCCGACCGCTACGTGCGACTCGACGGCGAGACCCCTGCGGACCCGACCAACCCCACTGGCAGCCGGGGCCAGATCGTGTCGCTGCAGGCGAGCCGGGCGGGCACGGTGAGTGGGATCGTGCGCTTCGCCTATGACGGCACCGAGCTGCCGGTGGCGGAGGAAGAGCTGGTCACTCCTCAGATCACCACGCGTGACATCGACAGGGGCACCTTCCCTCACTTCTTGTTAAAGGAGATCGCCCAGTCGCCTGCCTCCTTCCGCAAGACGCTGCGCGGCAAGCTGGTGGAGCGTCAGGGGCGTTTCGAGGTGGAGTTGGGGGAGGAGGCGTTGCCGGCCCGAGTGCGCCTGGCGCTGGCCAATGGGGCCATTCGCCGGGTGCAGGTCATTGGACAGGGCACCGCCGCGGTAGCCGGTCAAGCCTTGGCCCTGGCCCTGAACGCCTTCACCCCCGATCGCGGGTTGGAGGTGGTGGCCTTGCCGGCCACGGAGCTGTCCGGTTTCGGGCTCCGGGCTGATCTGTCTGACACGTTGACCGTGGCCATTAGCCAGTCCGGCACTACCACCGACACCAACCGCACGGTGGATCTGATCCGAGCCCGGGGCGGGTGGGTGCTGGCCATCGTCAACCGTCGGCAGTCCGACCTCACCGACAAGGCCGATGGGGTGCTCTACACCTCCGACGGACGCGACGTGGAGATGTCGGTGGCTTCGACCAAGGCCTTCTACGCTCAGATCGCGGCCGGGTTCCTGCTGGCTGCCGCCCTAGCCGACCAGCTGGGCGACCCGCCCGCCCTCCAGGCGGATCACAACATCCGAGCCCAGGCCGACGGGATGCGTCAAGACGTGCTGGCCGCCCTGGCTGACCTGCCCACTCACCTGGTCACCACGTTGGCCTTGCGCCCCCAGATCGGGGAGGCGGCCCGCCGCTTCGCCCTGTCCCGGCGCTATTGGGCCATCGTCGGGAACGGACCCAATCGCATCGCCGCCCAGGAGGTGCGCATCAAGCTGTCCGAGCTCTGCTACAAGTCCATCGCCTGTGACGTCACCGAGGACAAGAAACACATCGATCTGTCCTCGGAGCCCCTTATCTTGGTGTGCGCCGCGGGTCTGGCCGGTTCCACCGCCGACGATGTGGCCAAGGAGGTGGGTATCTACCGGGCACACCGGGCCGCGCCCATCGTGGTCGCTTCGGAGGACCCGGCCCGCTACCCCGCCGCGCTGGCCTTCATCCGGGTGCCGGCCACCCATCCCCTTTTGGCCTTCGTGTTGTCCACCATGGTCGGGCATCTCTTCGGTTACGAGGCAGCCTTGGCCATCGACGCTTCGGCAGGACCGCTGCGCGAGGCCAGGGCGGTGATCGAAAAGGCCATCGCCCAGGGAGCCGATAGCGACGAACTGCGCCAACTGGCTGCCCAGTTCGAGCCCCTGGCCGTTCGCTTCTTCAACGGTCTCAGGGCAGGCGGCTACGACGGTCATCTGGAGGCATCTACGGCCACCCGGTTAGCCTCGCTGTTTCGCTACGCCACTGGCACGCTGCCGTTAGGCACCTATCAGCTGGAATGGGGCAAGGTGGGCACGCCCGCGGTCGTGGTCGAGGACTTGACCCGTGCCCTCACCGCCGCCATCGACGAGTTGACCCGGCCGGTGGACGCCATCAAGCATCAGGCCAAAACGGTCACGGTGGGGATCTCTCGTTCGGACGAGTCGCTGCTGGAGACCGCCTTGGTCAAAGCGGTACTGGCCGCGGGGGCCGGTCGGGATCGTCTCAGCTACGACACCTTGCGCACCCTGGCTGCCCTCAC
>JANPEN010000271.1:0-2552 GCA_031422955.1 Acidimicrobiia bacterium | reverse complement strand
GCTCGAACCGGATCAGGCCTTCGGTGTGCGGCACGAACGTCCTCCGCCGGCTCCTGTCGCGCAGGCGAGCGTTCGGCGTCGCTCGGCGGAGCGGCCGGTGGGGGCCGACCGCAGCTGCATGGCGGCCGTTGTTCAGGCCTGTACAGCCGGCGGGTCGACCTGAACACAGACCGCAACGCGCTGTTGGTGTGTCGTGTTCAGGTTCGCGTTGAGGTCTGCGTGGTCACCTTCACACGCCCCCCTGTCCCGGCGGGCATGCACGAACCACAAGGAGCCCTGCCCAATGAGTGATTTGCCGCCGTTTTTCACGGTCGAGGAGGCCGCCGGGGTCGTGCGGATCGGCCGCACCCTCGCCTACCAGCTCGCCGCCCGCTTCGAGGCCACCAACGGCGCTGAGGGCCTCCCAGTAGTCCGCATCGGCCGGCTGCTACGGGTACCCCGCGCTGCGCTCGAAACCTGGGCCGGCACCGAACTGACCGCCACCACCACCCACATCGCCGCCGAACTGCCCGCCCCGCCCGTGCCCCCACTCCCCATCCCAGCTTCACCGTCCCCAGCACCCGCACCAGCGCCCATCGAACGTCCTGCCCCGCATCGCAAACCTCGCGCGAGTGAGCAGCCTCCCCTGCCGTTCGTGAGCTGATCATGGGCCTCAACGCGAACGACCTGAACGAAACCGCTTGGAAGGCTGACGCACTCGCACCTGAGGTGCCCGAGCCTGGTGTCAACGTGTCAAACGGGCGGTGGCAGCGATGCTGACCATCGGGAAACTCGCTGCCGGGCAGCAGCACTACTACCTGAACACCGTCGCCGGCGGCGCCGAGGAGTACAACATCACCGGCAAAGAACGACGCCACCTCGGCGCCAGAGGCGGAGGCGCTACATCGCCATGTCGACCCCCGTGACCCTCAACCGCCGAGCCGTTCACCAACAGGCGCCCGAACCGGTCGCCGTACCTTGACGTATGCCCACCGTTGTCGTCACGGCTCAGGCGGCAAGATGGGGCACCAAGTGACGGTGGCGGCTGACCGGTCCGGGCAACGGCCGCACCCACACCAGATTTCCCTCGATCTGAGCAACTTGAGCGACAGCTCGGGCTTGGCCCGAGCCGACAACGATCCAGGCACCCTCCCGGATCAGAGCCGGGTCACGGGCATCCTCCACGAAGGCCCACGGCAGCCCGGTGTCGTCCTCGGTGTTGAGGTCAACGCGAAGGTCGACGTCGATGCTCATCGTTCAGTCCTCCTCTCGCTCATGGTAGGGGTTGACCAGGTCTACATGCCCACAACCCAGCAACCTTCGAACCAACTCCTCGAGCTCGTCATGGGCGATGGTCACGTGTGGTGTGCGGAATGTCGGCACCACCAACAGCCCGCTGGCCTCCAGCTCATCGCGCCGAAAGACTGCCACCGTGGGGAATGCGTTGAGCTTCGCTTCGCACAACGCATCGACCTCAGCGTCTGATGCGGCGTAGAAGGCGGAGATGCCGAAGCGACCCCAATCGGGAAAGCGAGCACGGAAACGGCGGGCATCCTCGGTCAGGACCCTTTCATCGAGCTCATCCCCTCGCACCACGAACACCCCGCCATGTGGAACCGCCGTGAGCCTGACACGAGGCAGCTGAGGTGCTGGCATGGGAGAGGGACAATACCGAGCCGAGTCAGGCCGGCCGAGGGCGTTCCTTGCCGACGCAGGGCCAGATCACCTTCCCGGGGGGGCCATACAGGAGCCACCTGGCCGCACTTCGACGCTATTGCGTAGCCATGATCCCGGGCGTCCTCCCATACCTCCCGGTCTGTCGACATCGCCAGCCCGACCAGAGAGACATGGGAGCTGTCCGGCAATCGTCAGCAAGCAAGGCGACAAGGCGTCTTGACAGGTTCTGATCGAACAACAGCTTCACGCCGGCGCGGCGAGTCGGCGCTCACGAAGCGCAGCGAACTCAAGAGCAGCGCGGACATGGCGCTCGGTCAACTCCGGGAAGTCCTCGGTGATCTCCGCCGCGGTCATGCCCCCAGCGAGGTACTCCAGCACGTCATAGACCGTGATCCGGGTGCCAACGAAGCACGGCTTGTCCCCCCGCACACCCGGGCGCACCTCGATCAACTCCAGCAAGCTCACCCACTGAGCCTACCGCCGCGACATCGGTCGAAATCAGCTACCGACAGCAGCCCCTTGATCGCCCGAAATCGGCTCGCCGCTGCAAACATCTTGCAAACGAACGGGCCAACAAGAGCTGCTACTAGACGGAATGTCAATAACGGGCTACCTGGGAAATGGCCGTCTGACCTGCACTTTCATGAACTGATCGACACCAGCCAGCACCGGGAAGCATACTCTGAGAACGACTCATAATCGCTCGGTCGTGGGTTCGATACCCACCGGGCCCACCGCTCTGAGCTGGGATTTCACTCCGAGTCACTCAACAGAGCCCGACCATCCAACATTCATCCAACATTTCCGGGTCGGTTCGGCGTACGCTGTTCGGCATGGCTGGTGAGCTGCGCAAGGCGGCGGGTACGCGGGAACGCTCTCCCGGTGTGTGGGAACTG
>JANPEN010000270.1:0-2182 GCA_031422955.1 Acidimicrobiia bacterium | reverse complement strand
AGCCCAGCGAGCCCGGCCGGCCGGTCCTGACCTGCTGCTGATCCGGTGCTGATCCGACCTCCCCCGGCGGGCGGGCTCGGGGCGGTGCGGTGCGGTGGTGGTCTCGACCGGTCGGCTGGGCGCTTCGGGCATGGAGGCGGGTTGGACAAGGCGGCTCGGCCTGCAGCAGTCTCGCCCCGCGCACCGATGTGGTGACTGCCAGCAGGGGGTTGGACGTTGGGCTTGCACACGCGGGTGTTGATCGCCAACCGGGGTGAGATCGCCATCCGGATCGCCAAGGCAGCCGCCGGTCTGGGCCTGGAATCCGTGGCCGTCTACGCCGCGGTGGACGAGTTCTCCCTCCACACCCGCCTCGCCACCCAGGCCCAGCTCATCACCCCCAGCAGCCCCGATGTTCCCACCGGTGCGGTGGCTGCCTACCTTGATGTCGAGGCCCTCCTGGCGGTGGCCAAGGCCACCGGGTGTGACTGCGTGCATCCCGGCTACGGGTTCCTGGCTGAAAGCGCCCACTTCGCCCAGCGCTGCGCCGACGAGGGCCTCGCCTTCGTTGGTCCCTCCGCCGCCGCTCTAGCGTTGTTTGGCGACAAGGTCCAAGCCAGAGACCTGGCCCGCTCGCTGGGCATTCCCGTGGTGTCGGGCAGCACCGCGGCGGTGCCGTCCCTGCGAGAAGCCAGCGTCGAGGCGGAACGTCTGGGCTATCCGATCATGGTCAAGGCCCGCGCCGGCGGCGGCGGTCGGGGCATGCGGGCGGTGGCCACCGCGGCGGAGCTGCCCGAGGCCCTGCAGCGTTGCCAGAGCGAGGCCCTGGCGGCCTTCGGGGATGGCTCACTGTTCCTCGAGCAGCTGGTGGCCCGACCCCGTCACATCGAGGTGCAGATCCTGGCCGATTCGTCCGGCAACGTCGTGCATCTGCACGAGCGAGACTGTTCGGTGCAGCTCCGCAACCAGAAAGTGGTCGAGGTGGCTCCGGCCGTCGGCTTGTCGGACGGGTTGCGAGCCCGCCTAGCCGAGGACGCCATCCGGCTGGTGGCCGCAGCCGACTACGTGAATGCGGCCACCGTTGAGTTTCTGGTTTCCCCCGAACGGGATCAGTACTTCTTCATCGAATGCAACCCCCGCATCCAGGTCGAACACACCGTCACCGAACAAGTGACCGGCATCGACCTGGTCGAGGCCCAGTTCCACCTGGCCGGGGGGGCGAGCCTGGCGTCGCTGGGCCTGGGCGACCAGACCGCGGTGGGTCCGCCCCGCGGTTTCGCCGTGCAAGCCAGGGTGGTGGCTACCGGGCCGGGGACCCTCACCGCCTACAAGGAACCCTCCGGGGTGGGAGTGCGGGTAGATGCCTGCGGCTACGTGGGCTACCGCCCTCCCGCCCAGTTCGACCCGCTCCTGGCCAAGGTGGTCGGCGCCACCGGGGTTGGCTCCAGCCTGGCCGCCGCGGTGGCTCGCTTGGAGCGGGCACTGGCGGAGTTCCATGTGGCCGGCCTGCCCACCAACCTGGCCCAGCTGCGGGCCATCCTGGCCCACCCCGCGGTGGGGGCCGGCGACGCCCGCACCACCCTGCTGGCGGAGAGCCCTGCGTTGGGCGAGCACACCGACCCCGTCACCGGCCACGCGGCCGGCTCCGGCGCGGTTGGCCCCACGAGCAACGGCACCAGCGCCGCGTTGGCCCTCCTTCAGGAGCGGGCTGATCAGGTCAGCGGTGGGGCCAAACCGGTCCAAACCGGGGGCCCGACCACGCCCGGTGGCGCACCCCGCAGCTCGGCGGGGCCAGGTCAGCCCGGGGGGACACGGTTCACCTTGGAACCGGGCGATCTAGCGCTGACCAGCCCGCTGGAGTGCACCCTCGTCGAGCTGCGGGTGGCGGAGGGGGACCTGGTGGCGGAGGGGGACCCGATGGTGGTGCTCAACGCCATGAAGATGGAAACCGTGCTGGTCGCCCCCGGTGCTGGGGTGGTGCGCAGCCTGGCCGCGCTCCAGCCAGGCGACAGCGTGAGCGCAGGCGCGATCCTGGCCGTGTTGACTCCAACGAAGGGCGAGGCCGATACCGGGCCCCGGCGGGTCGCCCCCGCCCGACCCGAGGCGGAGACCTGGGCCCCGGTGCTGGCCGAGGTGCAGACCCTGCAGGATCTGGCCCGCGCCAGGCTGGCCCCCGGCTCCATAGATCCCGGGGTGGTCCGCC
>JANPEN010000269.1:0-3946 GCA_031422955.1 Acidimicrobiia bacterium | reverse complement strand
GTAACGTTCGCGGGTGTCCACTCGGGAAGTCATCCTGTGGGGCGGGGGTGCGGCGGCCCTATGGGTCTGCAGTTGGGTGGCCATGGTGGTGCTGGCCCATCGAATGCCCCCGGGTCTGCTCAGGGAGGTCGCCGTCTTCCTGCCGGCGTGTGTGACGGCCGCCCGTCGGCTGCGTAAGGATCCGGCGGTGCCCCGGCGAGCGAAGGTGGCGCTGCTCGTAGCGGTGCTCTGGGTGCTGTCCCCGATCGACCTCATCCCCGAGTTCCTGCCCGTCATCGGCCCACTCGACGACGTCGTAGCCGTCGTGCTTCTGCTGCGTTACGCGGCCCGGAGCATCCCCCGGTCGGTGCTCCTGGCGGCGTGGCCGGAGGATCCTCGCCTGCTTTTGCGGATGCTCGACGGGCGGCGCGGTCCGCCGGTAGAAGTTGCGGACGAGCCGGGCGGTAGGGGGGCCTCCGGGCGCCAGACGCCGACGCGTTAGGACAGGGCTCGGCCCAGGATGTCGAGCAGGTCGCAGCCGACGTAGATGAACTCATCGACACCGGCAGCTTCGTAGGCGCTGCGGGCGTCGCCGGGGTTGCCGGCCAGGTAGACCTGCACGCAGCCGGCTGCTTTGAGGGCCCGAGCCACCGCGTCGGCCTGCTCGGCGTAGACGGCGTCGGAGGAACAGATGACCGCCCGATCCGAACCGGAGGCGCCAAAGGCGGCGGCCACCTCGGCGGGGCCCTCGAAGCCGTCCCCCCCCGCGGCCCTGATGCCGCCCACCTCGAAGAAGTTCTTGGCGAAGGTGGCCCTAGCGGCGTGGGTGGCCAACGGTCCCAGGTTGGCCATGAAGACCGAAGGCCGGCTGGTCGGCCCGGCGGCGAGGGCGTCGGCGCGGTCCCGAAGCTCCTCGAAGGGAGCGGCCAACCTACGTAGGGGGAGGGGTTCGATGCGCACGTAAGCATCGGCGGGGGTGAGGGTGTTGGTCGCGGTGGGGGCACCGGGGGGGTTGAGGGGCAGCTCGTCGAGGTCGGCGAATTCGCTGACCCCGGTCAGGGCATCTTTACGGCGAGCTAGATCGGCCCGGCGAGATTCCCAGGTGTGCTGGGCCTCCTGGGCGATCGATCCGTCGAGCAGGGCGTGGGCCATCCCACCGGCCGCTTCGATGGCCCGGAAGCGGGTCCAGGCGGCGGCGGCGAGGGCTTCCGAGCGGCTTTCGACGTACCACGAGCCCCCGGCAGGATCCGCCACCCGGGCCAGACCGGACTCCTCGGCCAGGATGATCTGGGTGTTGCGGGCCAGTCGCAGCCCCAGCTCGTCCCACCGGCCGGCGGCGGCGCCGAAGGGGGCCACGGTGATGGCGTCGGCGCCGGCGGTAGCGGCCGCGAAGCAGGCCAGGGTGGCTCGCAGCAGGTTTACCCACGGATCGCGCTGGCTGTACATCGCTGCTGCGGTCACGGCATGGATGACCATGCCTGACCCGGAGCCCTGCTCGACCCTGCCTGCGGGGCTGGTGGCGCCGGTGGCCTCGGTGATGCGGGCCCAGAGGCGGCGGGCGGCTCGGAGTTTGGCGATGGTGGCGAACTGGTCGGCGTTGGCGGTGAAACGGAAGCTGATCTGGCGCAGGGCCGCGTCGATGTCGAGGCCGGCGCCGGTCATGGCCCGCAGGTAGGCCACGCCGGTGGCCATGGCGGCGGCCAGCTCCAATGCGTCAGACCCACCGGCGTCGGCGTAGGGGCTGGCGTCCACCCGTACGGCGCGCACCTTGGGCCAACGCCCGGCGGTGTCCGCGGCGGTGGTGGCCAGCGCGGCGAGGGACGCTTCCAAGGTCTCGGTCAACCAACCGTAGCGAGCCAACGTGCCGAGTGGGTCCAGGCCGAGCTCACTGCGGATGGCCCCAGGGTCCACCGCCCGCCGCAGCCACAGCTGGGTGAGCAGGACGGCGCCGGTGGGCGCCTGGGGGCCCCAATCCAGGGCGATGGGGGCGAGCTCGAGATGCACGCCAGCCAGGGCCCGATCGAGCTGGTCCACGGTGGTGATGGCGCAGGGGCCCAGCACGATGGAGGTGACCCCCCGCTCGAGGTCGGTGAGGATGGCCGCGTTGAGCGCCTCGAGATCATCGTTGTGGTGGTACTGGCGAACGTCCCAGGTGCCCGTTCTCGCCGTGGCAGGGTGAGGGCCAGCGACGGGACCGGGTTCATCGCCGGCTACGTACAGGGGCTCGATGCGCAGGCCCTCGCGGGTGGTGGTCACGAGCTTGCGGTCGAAGGAGGCGCCGTTGAGGACCTTGTCGACCAGCGCCAACCAGTCGTCCCTGCTGGGCAAGGGAAAGTCCGCTCCGAGAGTCAGCTCGTCGTTGGCCACGCCGGAACGCTACGCGACGCGTGCCAGCGGTCCCCAAGGACGGTGGGTTTACGGAGCGAATCGTTGTCGATTCGGTGGGAGGGTGGGGCTGGTTTCGTAGTCGGTGGGGAAGCGATGCAGGTCATGGTCGGAGAGGGGCCTACGCTGCGGCCTCCGTGAGTGACGAGCAGCGCACAGCCACCGCCGGCAGCTTGGATGAACAGCGTCGGATCCGGGCCGACAAGGTGACCGCCCTGCGAGCCGCCGGCACCGACCCCTACCCCGACCGCTTCACCCGCAGCGCCACCAGCGCCGAGTTGCACGAGCGCTTCGCCGGGTTGGCGGCGGGAGCGGAGACGGCAACCGTGGAACGGGTCGCCGGCCGGGTCATGTTGCGACGCAACATGGGCAAGCTCATTTTCTTGACCCTGGCCGACGTGGCTGGGTCGATCCAGCTCCTGGCCTCCAAGGGCGACCTGGGTGACGACGGCTTCGCCGCGGTGGCTGAGATCGACCTGGGCGACTGGGTCGGGGCGGTGGGTGAGGTCATCACCACCCGCAAGGGTGAGCTGTCGATCAAGGTCAGCGAGTTCCAGCTGTTGACCAAAGCCCTGCGGCCCTTGCCGGACAAATGGCGCGGTCTGGCCGACACCGACACCCGCTTCCGCCAGCGTTACGTCGATCTGATCGTCAACGAGGACGCCAGGCGAACCTTCCGGGTCCGTCACCAAGCGGTGCGGTCCCTGCGTCGTCAGCTCGACGACGAGGGCTTTGTCGAGGTTGAGACCCCGGTGCTGCAAATCGAGGCCGGCGGGGCCACCGCCCGACCCTTTATCACCCATCACAACACCCTCGACCAGGCCATGTACCTGCGTATCGCCCTCGAGCTGCACCTCAAGCGGCTGGTGGTGGGCGGGATCGAGCGGGTGTACGAGATCGGCCGGGTGTTCCGCAACGAGGGCATGTCGACCCGCCACAACCCTGAGTTCACCATGGTCGAGGTGTATTGGGCCCTGGCCAACTACCAGGACATGATGGCCCTCACCGAGCGCCTCATCGGCCGGGCGGCGACCGAAGCGGCCGGCACCCTGACCGTGGCCCACCCCGACCGGCCCGGTGCCACCATCGATCTGCGCGCCCCCTGGCCCCGCCGCCGCATCACCGACCTGATCCTCGAGTGCACCGGCGAGACCGTGTCGGTCCACGACGACCCTGACCAGCTACGGGTGCTCTGTGACCGACTAGGGGTGAGCTACGAGGCGTGGTGGGGGCCTGGCAAGCTGGTCTACGCCATCTTCGACAAGCGGGTTGAGGAGCAGCTGGGCCACGAGCAGCCGTTGTTCGCCTACGAGTACCCCACTGAGGTGTCCCCCCTGGCCAAGCCCAGCCCCGGCGATCCCGACAACACCGACCGCTTCGAGCTTTTCATCGGCGGCAAAGAGCTGGCCAACGGCTATTCGGAGCTGAACGATCCCCTTCGTCAACGCCAGATGTTCGAGCTGGAGGTAGCCGCCGCGGACCACGGAGACGATGAGGCAGCCCGCACCGTGGACGAGGACTACCTGCGGGCCCTGGAGTTCGGTCTGCCCCCAACGGGGGGTCTCGGCATCGGCATCGACCG
>JANPEN010000268.1:0-8031 GCA_031422955.1 Acidimicrobiia bacterium | reverse complement strand
GAGTAGGTCGCCGCCGGATTTCGCTGTAGAGAAGGAGACCCCTGCGAGGGGTCTCCTTCTTTCGTTTTGGGTCCTCAGCGGCGCCGGGGCTGGGCGCCGGCTAGCGTGGACCGTTATGCCAGGTGCCCGGTCTTCTGATTCCCCGCGTTCGAGTGGTCGTCCAGGGGGTGGCTCGAGGACGGGCGGGCGGCCCCCCCAGGGGGCGGCGAGCAGAGGGGCCGGGCGCAGCGGGCAGTCGGCAGCGGGTTTCGGTCCGGGTCGCGACGGCTCCGGCCCGAGGTCCGCAGGGGGCACTGGTTCCCGCCGAGGTAACGGTACGGGAGGGCTTGCCCCGGGAGGGCGGAGCAGCTCGGCTCGTCCCGGCGGTGCCAGCGGCGCAAGTAGGCGGTACGGGCCCGGCGCAGGGAGTGACCGCGTAAGGTCGGGCCCGGCCAGCGGCGGGGCCGGTCGCGATTCCTCCACGAGCGGGTCCTCAGCTCTAGATCGGCGCGATGGTCGGTTCGAGGGGGATCGCGGCACCACCCGTTTCGAACGGGGAGGGGCAGGTGGCGGCGTAGCGCCCCGTCCTTTCGTTGGCGGCCAGAGTCAGTCGCGAGCTGGGTCTCGGACGGTCCCTTACCGCGGTTCCGGGGCGGGCGCCGAGAATCGTCGGTCTCCGGGGGGCGCGCCGGACCGAGGCTCTCCCGGTGGTGGGCAGTACCGCGGGGGGAGGGCGGGCGGTCAGGGTCGCAGCGGTGCCGGTTGGTCTGGGGTGGCTCGCTCTGGCGGTGGCGCGACGGCAAGGGGATCGGGGGACCGACAGGCGCCGGGAGCCAGAGGGGAGCGCAGCGAGGCCCGGCCGACCGAGCAGGGGGCCGGTAGGAGCGGCCCGCCCCGGGTCAAGAACAGGTGGAGGAATGAAGGCCGGCCCGACAACGCCCGTGGGCCGGCCGGTCGTGGAGGAGCGGGCCGGCCAGCCGCCCCGGTGCCCGGTCCTGGAGGAGAGAACCGCAACAGCGCGGAGCGCCGCGGGGGCGGGTGGTCAGGTTCGGCGACGGGGGGCCGTTCTGGGGCTCCCGGCCGGGCCGGGCCTTCGTCGGCGGGGGCCGGGCAGGCTCGAAATCAATGGAGGACTCGGGCGGACAGCCCTGCTCCCCGCCAGGGGGGCGGGTTCGGTCGAGGTGGCTTCGCCGTGGGTGGAGCCGGGGGGGCGAGCCAGCCGGACCGCAGCAGGGTGGGTCGGCCCGACGGTGGGCCTTCGGCCTGGCCGGACCGGCAGGACGGCGGCCGCCCAGACGCCCGCGGTGGGCCTGGAGGCTCCGGGCGGGGGCGGGGCGGCGGATCCACGCCCCCAGGCCGATGGGAAGGCCCCGGAAGGTTTGATCGGAAGGGCTCAAGTTCGTCCCGCTCCGCCGGCCCCGGCTCGGCGGACCGTGGCGGTCGGGCATCGGGTCCGCCGAGAAGCGGGTTCGCCGGAAGAGGAGGGCCCGAGGGTGGCGGAGCTCGGGGGAGCTTCAACCGGTATGACGGTGCTCGGGGCGACTCTGCTGGTTGGCGTTCGGGCGGCGTGGGCTCCTCGGCGTCGGAAGGACGGTCTCAAACCTCTCGCCCGGCTTCAGCCACCACCCTCAACGGTCGGCTGGTAGGAGGATTGGCGGCAAAGGCGGCCGGCCGTCTGGTCGATCGCTATCTGCCACCTCCAGCGCCGGGCGGGGGCCAGGCGCGGACGAGCGAGGAGACCTCCCGAGACTCCCGGCCGACCCGGGCCTGGTCTCCCGATCCCCCCCGTAACCCCAGCCGCGGTGCTGACCCAGGGTCAGTCGCCCCCAACCTCGCTGAGCGGGCTGGAGGGGCCGAGCCAGAACGGGCCGGTGCCACTCGCCACGCCCCCCAACGCGACCCAGGGCCCGCGCCCCGACAGCGGCGGGAGACGACGCCGCCCCCGGAAGAGTCAACCCCCGTTCACGTCGATCGTCAGGAGCTGGTCAAAGCGGTCGGGCCTGTAGCCGCGGTGCGCATGGAGCGCAAACTGCGCGAGGCCGCTCGGGCCTTTGATCGGGAGCGCTTCGACGAGGCCCTGCCCAAGTTGCGGGCCCTGGCTCGCGACGCGCCCTCCGCTGCTTCGGTGCGTGAGCTGCACGGCTTGGCCCTGTACCGCCTCGGGCGTTGGAGCGAGGCGATCAAGGAACTCGAGGCCTTCGCCGTCATCACCGATTCTGCCGAGCAGCACCCGGTGCTGGCGGATTGCTACCGGGCCTTGCGGCGCTGGTCGGAGGTGGAGCGGGTGTGGGAGGAGCTCCGGGAGATTTCCCCGTCCTCTTCGTTGGTCAACGAGGGGCGCCTGGTAGCAGCAGGGGCGTTGGCGGACCAGGGCCAGCTCAGCGCGGCCATCGCCTTGTTGGCCAAAGGTTTCAAAAAGCCCCGCAACCTGGGAGAACATCACCTGCGCCGCATGTACGCCTTGGCCGATCTCTATGAGCGGTCGGGGGACCTGTCCAGGGCGCGGTCGCTGTTCCGCGAAGTGGCGCTGGCCGATCCGGACTTCGTTGACGTGCTGGACCGGGTCCGGGCACTGGGCTAGCTCGCTCACTCCGCTAGGCGCGCGCCACCGTCGCTGAGGGGGCGTGCCCCCGGTTGGGCCGGGACCCGGTGCTGACCTATCGTCGCCGCCATGTTCAGGGCTCTGGTTCTCGAAGCAGGCAATAGTGCACCCGTGGCGGGGGTCTCCTCGTTGGAGGAGGAAGAGCTACCGGTGGGCAGCGTCACCGTCGACGTGTCCCATTCCACCGTGAACTACAAAGACGGGCTGGCGGTGACCAGGGGCAAGCCGGTGGTGCGGAGCTTTCCCATGGTTCCAGGCATCGATTTCGCCGGAACGGTATCGGCCAGCGACTACGACGGGGTGGCCGTTGGCCAGCGGGTGGTGCTGAACGGGTTCGGCGTTGGTGAGGGCCACTGGGGGGGCTTTGCCACCAAAGCCAGGGTTCCCGGCGAATGGCTGGTCGAGCTACCCGAGGCCCTCACTACCGCACAGGCCATGGCCATTGGTACGGCCGGCTACACCGCCATGCTCTGCGTTATGGCTTTGGAGCGGGCCGGGGCGACGCCTACCGACGGTGATGTGTTGGTCACGGGGGCTGCCGGGGGAGTGGGCAGTGTGGCCATTGCCCTGTTGGCCGACCGCGGCTATCGGGTGCTGGCCAGCACCTGGCGCCCCGAAGAGGCCGACTACTAGAGGCAACACGGGGCCGCAGAAGTGATCGAGCGAACCGAGCTCTCGGAGCCCTCCAAACGCCCCATGGGCCCAGAACGCTGGGCCCACGCGGTGGACGCAGTGGGATCACACACGTTGGTCAACGTGCTGGGCGGCACCCGTTACGGGGGCGTGGTGGCGGCCTGCGGCCTGGCCCAGGGGGGCGATCTGCCGGCAACGGTCTACCCGTTCATCCTGCGGGGGGTGAGCTTGGTCGGGGTCGATTCGGTGATGGCGCCCCTGGCCAGGCGACGTGAGGCCTGGGCTCGTCTGGCCGTCGAGCTCGACCTGGCCAAGCTGGCCGCCATGACCACCACCATTGGGTTGGCCGAGATACCCGGGGTGTGTGCCGCCATCCTCGATGGTCGGGTCCGCGGCAGGGTCGTGGTCGACGTCAGCGCCTGAGCGGCGCTGCGACGTCAGCGCCTTAGCAGCGCCTCGCTCAGGCAACGAGATGGCCGGCGGGAGCGGATAGCCTGGCCCCGTCATCGCAACGACACAGGGAGTCAACGTGGCTGATATCGCATCCTTATTGGGCGGCGAGGCTGAGCAGCTGCTCGGTCACACGTCCAAAGGGATTCCCAAGGAGGATCTGATCCTTCCTGGGCCCGACTTCATCAACCGGGTGTTCATGGAATCGGACCGCTCGCCCCAGGTGCTGCGCAACCTGGCCCAGTTGTTCAACAACGGCCGTTTGGCCGGCAGTGGGTATGTGTCCATCCTGCCCGTCGATCAGGGCATCGAACATTCTGCCGGTGCCAGTTTCGCCCCCAACCCGCGTTACTTCGATCCCCGCAACATCGTGGAGCTGGCCATCGAGGGTGGGTGCAACGCGGTGGCCTCCACCTTTGGGGTGCTGGCGGCTACCTCGCGGCGCTATTGCCATCGCATTCCCTTCATCGTCAAGCTCAACCACAACGAGCTATTGACCTACCCCAACAAGTTCGACCAGATCATGTTCGGCTCGGTGCAGCAGGCCTTCGATCTCGGGGCGGCCGGTGTGGGGGCCACCATTTACTTCGGTTCCGACGAGGCGACCCGCCAGATCCAAGAGGTGACCGAAGCGTTCGAGCATGCCCACCAACTGGGCTTGTTCACCGTGTTGTGGTGCTATCTGCGCAACAGCGAGTTCAAGCAGAGCGGCATCGATTATCACGTATCGGCCGATCTGACCGCGCAGGCCAACCACCTGGGCGTCACCATCCAGGCCGACATCATCAAGCAGAAGATGCCGGAGAACAACGGCGGGTACAACGCCTTTGCCAACTACGGCAAGACCAACAAGGCCGTCTACGAAACCTTGACGACGGACAGCCCCATCGATCTGACCCGCTGGCAGGTGGCCAACTGCTACATGGGTCGGGCCGGCCTGATTAACAGCGGCGGCGAATCCAAGGGGGCGGGCGATCTGGCCGCCGCCGTGCGGACCGCGGTGATCAATAAACGAGCCGGTGGGATGGGTCTGATCTCAGGCCGTAAGGCCTTCCAGCGTCCAATGAGCGAAGGGGTGGAGCTCCTCAACGCCATCCAGGACGTCTATCTCGACGCTTCGGTGTCGATCGCCTGATCGACGCACGGGCCAGCGGCACACCCACCAAAGCAGTAGCCGGTGATCACTGGGGACGATAGCCCCATCTCCGCCAACGTGGCCCAACATTCAGAACTGACCCAGAATGGACCGGTAACCTGGCAGGTTGCCGGTCCATTGTCGTTCGGAACGCGCCCAGGCTGATACGGTGAAGTCGAACGGAAACGCCTGATGTACCGGCGCCACCCCGTGAACAACCCAGTCCTACGAGGGGGAAGTCTCGTGACGGATGTCCAAGCGCGTCCGGGCACGCCAGGCGACGCTGAGTCAGTCGATCATGTGGTCATCCGGTTTGCCGGTGACTCAGGCGACGGCATGCAGCTCACTGGCGAGCGTTTCACCACTGCCAGTGCCGTCTTCGGCAACGATCTGGCCACCCTGCCGGACTTTCCGGCCGAGATCCGGGCTCCGACGGGGACCATCTTCGGGGTGTCCGCCTTTCAGGTGCAGATCGCCGATCACGACATCAACAACCCGGGTGATGCCCCCAGTGTGCTGGTTTGCATGAACCCAGCCGCTCTGGCCAGTGAGCTGGAGCGGTTGGAGACAGCAGGAACCATCATCGTCAACGTCGACGAGTTCGATGAGCGCAACCTGGCGAAGGCCGGCTACAAGCAGGACCCCCTGGAGGACGACAGCCTCAACGGCTACAACGTCATCCGGGTTCCCATGACTTCCATGACCAAGGAGGCCGTGAAGGAGTCCGGGGTGAAGTCCCGCGATGCCGAGCGGTCGAAGAACTTCTTCGCTCTCGGGTTGATCTCGTGGATGTACACCCGTCCGGTCGAACCCACCATCGACTGGATCAAGGACAAGTTCGCCAAGAACGAGATGGTGCTCAACGCCAACATGTTGGCCTTCAAGGCAGGCCACGCCTTCGGCGAGACGGCAGAGTTGGCGGCTCAGCGCTTCGAGGTGAAGCCCGCCCCTCAGCGACCGGGCGTGTATACCTCCATCAACGGCAACACCGCCCTGGCCTGGGGATTGGTCGCCGCAGGTCAGCTGGCCAAACTGCCCATCTTCTTGGGGTCTTACCCCATCACGCCCGCCTCGGACATCCTCCACGAGCTGGCCAAGCACAAGAGCTTCGGAGTGCGCACCCTGCAGGCAGAAGACGAGATCGCCGCTATCGGCGCTGCTCTGGGGGCGGCCTTCGGTGGCAGCCTCGGCATCACCACGACCTCGGGACCCGGTGTGGCCCTCAAGAGCGAAACGATGTCGCTGGCCATCAGCTTGGAGCTTCCCCTGGTCATCGTGGACATCCAGCGCGGGGGTCCTTCTACCGGCTTGCCCACCAAGACAGAGGCCGCCGACTTGATGATGGCGATGTACGGCCGTCACGGTGAGGCGCCCCTGCCCATCGTGGCCTCCTACAGCCCATCGAACTGCTTCGACATGGCCATCGAGGCGTGCCGAATCGCCCTCAAGTACCGCACCCCGGTCATCCTGCTGTCCGACGGCTACCTCGCGAACGGCTCGGAGCCGTGGCTCATCCCCGATGTGGACACGCTGCCCGATATCTCCATCACCTTCGCCACCGAGGCGAACCACATCAATGAGGCAACCGGCGAACCGGAACACTGGCCCTACGTTCGCGATCCCGAGACGCTGGCCCGCAGTTGGGCGCTGCCCGGTACGCCAGGCTTGATGCACCGTATCGGCGGCATCGAGAAGGAAGACGGCTCCGGCAACATCTCCTACACGCCGGACAACCACGCCCACATGGTTGAGACCCGCGCCGCCAAGGTCGCCGGCATCGCCAAGGACATCCCGCTGGTCGAGGTGACCGGCGACGCGGCCGACGCCGACCTGCTGGTGCTGGGCTGGGGATCGACCTGGGGCGCGGCCATCACTGCAGTGGACCGTCAGCGAGCCAAGGGACGCAAGGTGGCTCACGCCCATCTCACCCACCTCAACCCCTTCCCCTCCAACCTGGGTGAAGTGCTGAGGCGTTATCCCAAGATCTTGGTGCCGGAGATGAACACCGGCCACCTGGCCCGTCTCGTGCGGGCCGAGTTCCTGGTTGACGCCCGCATGGTGTCCAAGGTGCGGGGCGTGCCCTTCACCGCTGCAGAAGTCGAAGCCGCCATCGAGGCCGAGTTGGAGAGGGCCCTCTAGCCATGACCGATGTTCAAGTTCCGCTGACAAGCCGTAAAGACTGGCAGAGCGATCAAGAGGTTCGCTGGTGCCCCGGCTGCGGTGATTATTCCATTCTCACCGCCGTTCAGTTGCTGATGCCCGAATTGGGGATCAAGCGCGATAACACCGTGTTCGTATCCGGAATTGGTTGCGCGGCCCGGTTCCCTTACTACATGAACACCTACGGGATGCACTCCATCCACGGGCGTGCTCCGGCCATCGCCACTGGCCTGGCGGTCGCCCGACCCGATCTCGACATTTGGGTGGTAGGCGGTGATGGCGACCTTCTTTCCATTGGTGGTAACCACCTCATCCACGCTCTGCGGCGCAACGTGAACCTGACCATTCTGTTGTTCAACAACCAGATCTATGGGTTGACCAAGGGCCAGTATTCACCCACCTCGGCGGTGGGCAAGGTGACCAAGTCCACCCCGATGGGTTCACTCGACGCTCCCTTCAACCCCATTGCGCTGGCGTTGGGGGCGGGTGCCACCTTCGTGGCCCGTACCCACGACATGGATCGCAACCATATGCAGGAGGTCATGCGCCGGGCTCATGACCACAAGGGCGCCGCCTTCGTGGAGATCTTCCAGAACTGCAACGTGTTCAACGATGGCCAGTTCGAGGCTCTCACCACCAGAGCCAACCGCGACGACATGCTGATCCCGCTGCAGCATGGCCAGCCGGTTCGCTTCGGCAAGGACAAGGAGAAGGGCGTGGTCATCGGCAGCGATGGAGCCGCCCGCATCGTGGATGTAGCCGACGTGGGTGAGGACGCCATTCTCATCCACGACGAGGCCCGGGCCGAGCCCGGCCTAGCCTTCATGTTGACCCACCTGGCCCAGACCGTCACCCAGCCCACCCCGGTGGGGGTGTTTCGGGCGGTGGAAACTGCCGAGTTCGCCATTGAGAACTCTCGACAGTTGGCGGTGGCCCAGGAACGTGGCGGCGCCGGTGACCTCAAGGCGCTTCTGCACTCGTTGCCCACTTGGGAAGTCTAAAGGCCAGGTCGGATTGACCGTTTGCCGTAAGGGCCGTCCGCATGAGCGGGCGGCCCTCGCCGCGTGAGGCC
>JANPEN010000267.1:0-3302 GCA_031422955.1 Acidimicrobiia bacterium | reverse complement strand
TGGGCCCACGCCCGTGCGGCGAGGTCGGCGGTGAGCCGCTCCACGTAGTAGCTGCCACCCCACGGGTCGATCACCTGGCAGGTGCCCGATTCTTGTTGCAGTACGAGCTGGGTGTTGCGGGCGATGCGGGCGGAGAAGTCGGTGGGCAGGGCCAGGGCCTCGTCGAAGGAGTTCGTGTGCAGGCTCTGGGTGTGGCCCTGGGTGGCGGCCATGGCCTCCACGCAGGTGCGGATGACGTTGTTGTAGACGTCCTGGGCGGTGAGGGACCAGCCCGAGGTCTGGCTGTGGGTGCGCAGCGACAGCGAGCGTTGGTCGGTCGGTTCGAACTGCTTCATGAGCTTGGCCCACAGCAGCCGGGCGGCCCGCAGCTTGGCCACCTCCATGAAGAAGTTCATGCCGATGGCCCAAAAGAAGCTGAGCCGGGGAGCGAAAGCGTCCACCGCCATGCCGGCCTCGATACCGGCCCGTACGTACTGCACGCCGTCGGCCAGGGTGTAGGCCAGCTCCAGGTCGGCAGTGGCCCCTGCCTCTTGCATGTGGTAGCCGGAGATGGAGATGGAGTTGAAGCGGGGCATCTCGGCGGAGGTATAGGAGAAGATGTCCGAGATCACCCGCATCGAGGGGGCGGGCGGGTAGATGTAGGTGTTGCGGACCATGAACTCTTTGAGGATGTCGTTCTGAATGGTCCCGCCCAGCTGGCGGTGGGCGACGCCTTGTTCCTCGGCGGCGACGATGTAGAGGGCCATGATGGGCAGCACGGCCCCGTTCATGGTCATGGACACCGTCATCTCGTCCAGCGGGATGCCGTCAAAGAGTTGGCGCATGTCGTAGATGGAGTCGATGGCCACGCCAGCCATGCCCACGTCTCCCGCTACCCGGGGGTGGTCGGAGTCATAGCCGCGGTGGGTGGCCAGATCGAAGGCGATGGAGAGGCCCTTCTGCCCGCCGGCGAGGTTGCGGCGGTAGAAGGCGTTGGAGGCTTCGGCGGTGGAGAACCCGGCGTACTGGCGCACCGTCCAGGGCTGGTTGACGTACATGGTGGGGTAAGGGCCCCGTAGGTAGGGGGCGATGCCGGGGTAGGTGTCGAGAAAGTCGAGCCCGTCGAGGTCAGCGGCGGTGTAGAGCGGCTTGATGGCGATGCCCTCGGGGCTTTCCCAGGCGGTGGACGGTGCGGACCCGGGCTGGGGGTCGGCGTCGGCCTGGTTGCTGTGGGGCCTACGCGGACCGGCCGGCAACGGGCCCAGCTCAACCTGGGTGAAATCAGGGATCGTGCTCATCAGGACGACAAACCTCCGCCGGGAAGCCTACGGCGCCGCGTCGCGGCTGGTCGAGGCCGTGGGACCCGGATCGTTCGCTACCACAATTTGGGCTCGAGAAATCTCAAGCTAGCTCTTGTTTCGAACCACCGTCCGATAAAGCGTACGGCGAATTAAGTTAGCTCGCCTCGCCTCGCTCTAGCGCGTTCTAGGTGGGCGCAGCGGCGGGGGGTGCTCGGGAGCGCATGCCTGCCGCGTAAGGCGGGTCGTGCGCATTCACGAGGTCAGCAGCGGGCGGCCGCTTATCGCATGTTTCGTAGTCCTGCTGGTGTTCTCTTGGTTGACCTTCGACGGACAGGCCAGTGCGCGCACTAACGCAAATGGCGTGATAACTCAGGTTGACCTTGCGGCCAAACCAGCGGCGGATGGGGGGCCTGTGAGCGCTCAGTGGCCATCGAGGCACCCCCCTCGAAGATAAGCACGAATGAGGCAAAACTCTCGTCGGCCATCGTTGGCACAGACCGATTGATGCCGCTTCGCGAAGATGGGAGGTCGTCAACAGCGGCCATCTTGGCGACGCGGGTTGCTCCTGAAGAGCTTCAATCAGTACGCATTGGCGCGACACCGACCGCCCAACAACTTGTCGGGGTCTCTACGAGCTTTGATTCGACGATCTCCATGCGGATCAACCACTCCTTGCAGTGTGACCCTGCCGGCAGCTTGTCATTGGACTTGGGGAAGACGGGGAATCGGCCTTCCTGTCCCAAACAGAAGGATCTATATCCTACCGGGTGGCTACCATTGAGGGGCCTTGGGCATTCGATGCCTTGGGCAACGCCCCGCCCACTTGGTACGAGATCGATGGGCTCACGCTTGTGCAACTAGTTGAGGCCGGAGACGCGCCGCGGCCGATAGTTTTCGACCCTACTTACAGCGCTTGGTGGTGCGGGTACTGGTCGACCACGCAAAGTGCTGTTGTCTACTTGGAGATGTTCAGTACGGTCTCGGACCAGGGGGACCAGGGATGGTGTTCTGCGCTTGGAGTGTTTGAGGCTCGCAACGGATATCGACCGGTATGGGCACATACAGAAAATATCTTCAATAACTATGGGAAGTATTTGTAAAGCAATACGGCTCCTGCTCGGGCGCGCTGGGGATGGCCGAATCAGGCTGGTACTGGGATTTCAGCCTCGCGTGTAGAGCACATGACTATTGCTACGATCTTCGGAAGGCAGGTTTCTCCGGCACGGTGAGCGATGGGGACTGTGATTGGATGTTTTACTTGCTTCTTGATGTTGTTATCTTACTTGGGCTCATGCGGCGGTGAATGTTCATATCTGACAGAACTACAAGTGCGCCGATGTCGAAGAGCTCTCTGTTGCAATCCGCTTCCATAACGAGTGGTCCAGATGGGTTCCCCCCGACACCCATTGGAGAGCCAATCCCTGACAGACCCGACGGTGGCAATCAACGCGTGCACCAACTCCGATGGGCCTGCTTGCTTCTCGGTCGGGTTGTTATTGGCCGGCGGCGGTTCGACCCGGCCAGGAAAGGCGTTGGCCCTTCCCGGGGTAACGTTCGCGGGTGTCCACTCGGGAGGTCATCCTGTGGGGCGGGGGCGTCTACAACTGGTTCGATCCGCTCACGCTGGTGCGAGCGGTTGATCTGCTGCGGGCTCGTGTGCCTACCGTTCGGTTGTACTTCATGGGCCTCGTGCACCCGAACCCGGGCGTGCCCTCGATGCGGATGGCGAGCCAGCTGCGGGCCCTCGCGGATTCGCTCGGCCTCACCGGCACGCACGTCTTCTTCAACGATGGATGGGTGCCCTTCGTCGATCGCGCCGACTACCTCCGGGACGCGGACGTTGGCGTCAGCACCCACCTCGACCACGTCGAGACGGCCTTCTCCTTCCGAACCCGCATCCTCGACTACCTGTGGGCCGGGCTTCCGGTCGTGGCCACCCGTGGCGACTCCTTCGCACCGCTGATCGAGCAGAGAGGAGCGGGGCGCACCGTGGTGGCCGGATACGTCGCCGGCCTCGAGGCC
>JANPEN010000266.1:0-5547 GCA_031422955.1 Acidimicrobiia bacterium | reverse complement strand
GAAGGCCTGCCCGCTGCAATAGCTGGAGCGATCCGACGCCAAGAACAACGCCATCTCGGCAATGTCCTCGGGGTGACCCAGACGCTGGATCGGCTGTCGTGAGGCGATCTTTTCCTCCTTGCCCGAGACCATATCCTCGATCATGTCGGTAACGATGACCCCAGGATGAATGCTGTTGACCCGTATCCCATGGCGGCCCACCTCCTTGGCCACCGTCTTGGTCATGCCGGTCACCGCCCATTTGGTGGCGACGTAGGCGGTGGCGCCGAAGCCCCCCTCAAGCCCGGCAATGGAGGAGGTGTTGATAATCGAACCGCCGTTGCCGGCCTCGATCATGGCCGGCACCACCGTGCGCATGCCAAGGAAGACGCCGGTCTGGTTGATGGCCACGGTGCGGTTCCACATCTCGGTGGTGGTGTTGAGCAACCGAGCCGGCTGGAAGATGCCGGCGTTGTTCATCAGAACGTCGATTCGGCCGTAGCGTTTGACCGTGTCGGCCACTACCTCCGCCCAGCCCGATTCGGAGGTGACGTCGAGATGCAGGTACCCACAGCCGATCTCACCGGCGCGGCGCTCACCCTGCTCGTCGAGCACATCGGTGATCACCACGGTGGCCCCCTCCCTGGCAAAGATGGCCGCCTCGGCCGCACCTTGACCTCGGGCGCCTCCGGTCACCAGCGCCACCCGTCCGTCCAGCTCGCCCATGTCTCGCTCCTCGGTTCTGCGCTGGCCCCGCCATCGACTCCAAAGTCGCTAGCGCCAAGGCCCCGCGCCGAAGCGTAGCGAGCCCACCGGGCTCCCCTGCTGACCAAACGTCCGCCTGATGGGGACGTTCCACAATGCCCGGCCTCCCCGACTACCCCAATCCGGCCACTGGGCGTGGTCGTGTCCCCGCTAATCGACGATTTCGGGCTCGCCACGGCCCGAACAGGTGTCCCTTTGGAGGGGACCTGCGCGCAACGTGTCACCTACCTGATCAGCCCCGGCGAAGACGTGCAGGTCAGCGGCTCGGCCGCCGCGGTCAGGTCAGGATTCGAAGGGGAACCAGCCGGGGACCCCGCACGGGGCCGACCGACCAGGTTATGTCCTGGGGATCTACCGCCAGCTCGAAACGGGGAAAGCGGGCCACCCAGCCTTCCAGCGCGACCCGCAGCTCCATGCGTGCCAGGTTGGAACCCAAACAGCGATGCACGCCCACACCGAAGGCAACATGGCGGTTGTGCTGTCGATCGATGACCACTTCGTCTGGTCGGTCGAAGTGGTCCACGTCGCGGTTAGCGGAGGGAAAAGCCAACAACAAGCGCTCGCCTGCCTTGACCGGGCAGCCGGCCACCTCGGCGTCCTCGGTGATGAGCCGGGCGATGGTGACCGGCGAGTAGAAACGCAGGAACTCTTCAATGGCGGTGGGGATCAGCTCGGGCCGCTCAACCAGGGTGGCCAGATCCTCCGGGTGGGTACCGAGGTGGAACAGGGCCGCCCCGAGCGACGACCAGGTCGTGTCGATGCCCCCCAGCATCAGCACGAACAACGCGCCGATGCGCTCGCGCTCGCTGAAGGGGCGGCTGGTGCCATCGGGCGAGGCGGCCTGGGCGTTGAGAACCAACGTGACCAGATCGTCGGCAGGAGTGTGGCGGCGCTGCTGCAACTGGTCGGCGAAGTAGGCCTGGATCTCGCGGTTGGCTTTGCGGGCCACGTCGAGATCGACCTGGCCGTCTTTCAACATGGCATCCACCCACAGGCGGAACTGGGGGCCCATCTCCGGGGACACACCGAAAAGGCGGATCATGACCTCGACGGGGACCAACTGGGCGAAATCGAGCGCACCGTCGACGCGATCACGACCCTCGATATCGTCGAGTAAACGAGCGACCACCTCAACCACGAAGGGCTCGAGTTCGGCGACCTCACGAGGGTTGAACGCTGGCAACAACGCCCGCCGGATGGGGGTGTGCTCGGGAGGGTCGAGGGTGATGGGCGGTAGTTCCAGCTTGATGTTGTCGGGGTGATTGTCGTTCACCGACGTGATGCGGCTAGAGAAGATGGCCTCGTTGTGGGCCACCTCGGCGATGTCGTCGTAGCGGCTGACGAGATATGCCCCGTGGAAGCGTTCGGTGTGGGCCACCGGGCAGCTTTGGCGAAGGTCGGCCAGTATCTCAGGACTTCGAGCGGCCCATTCCTCGCTGAGGTGGTCAAAGTCACTGGTCCAGTCGGATACATGCTGGCGCTCGTTCACCCCCGGAGCGTACCGTGCCCGCCTCGGCGCAACTGCCCTGACCGGGTGACAGCCTGACCGCGGTAGCCCGACCTAGCTTTCGGCCAGGGCCTTGAGCCGGGCCAGGCCCTTGTCGAGGTCTCTGCCGACCATCTTGTCCACGCTCACGAAGAGGCCCATCACCTTCGGTTCCGGGCGAAGCGCGGGTTGCTCAGCCCGGGGTGAGGGTGAGGGGAGCGGCCTCGTCTTCAAGCACCGGTGGGGCGGGGACGAGCAGCGCCCGCCCGGCCCGGCTAAGCCCGTGCCAGCCCCTGGAGATGAAGGCGCTCAGCAGCACCATGTTCAGACCGCCCCAATAGAGCGTCACCACCAACTGGGCCGGGTCGGGCAAGCGACGTTGGGCGAGTGCCAAGACTGCGATGATCGCCACCGCCAACACGCCCGTGCTCTGGGCCAAGGTGTAACGCCAGTGCCAACGCAGGTCGTGTTCTTTCCGGGTCACCACATAGACCGGCTTGTGCGTGCGCCCACCGAGGATGGCCTTGAGCGACGCCCGTTGGAACACCGGGGCCATACCGGCCCGCATGACGCGGTGGCGCCACAGCTGGCCGTAGGGGTTTCGTTGCTTGCTGCGCCGATCGAAGAAGGGCCGGTTGACAGCCAGCAACCACAGCTCGGTGGCTACCACCATGGGCACGAAACACAACAAATAGCCCCAACCGCGGTTGTCCATCGGGGGGTAACCCCACATGGCAACGGCGACGGAAGGCAGATACACCACCACTGTGAACGCGTCGAGATAGTCCGCCCGCATGGCCTGGAAGAAGGCCCGTTGACGCCAACTGAGACCCCGCAGGTTTCCCCAGGTCATGAGCCGCACGGTGTCGATGGCCCAGGTGCCGCGCTGCTTGTAGAAGTTGGGTAGGTCTTCGGGGGCGATCTGGCCCACCGCGCCCACAATGGGCAAATAGAGCGACCGCCAGCCTCGACGCAACGCCTCGACACCCGACTGCAGATCCTCGACCAGGTTCCAGGTGGGAAATCCGCCGATATCCAAAAGGGCGTCTCGGCGCCATACCAGCCCCGACCCGCAGGGAAAGGCGGCGTTGTGGGCATTGCGGGCCAGCATTTGACCCCGGTAGAACATCGACTCCCGGTTGTTGAACGGGTCGCCCGCGCTGACCTGGGCTTCCTTGATGGTCTGGACAAAAGCCAGGCCGGGGTCGGCCACCAACTGGCCGATCACCTCACGCAAGAACGCATTCGAGCCCAACTCGTCGTCCGCGTCGCGGGTTTCGATCCACTCGATGTCGAGCCGGTTTGCCACCACGTAGTCCACCGCGGCGTTGAGGTTGCCGGCCTTGGCCGCTCCGTCGCGGCCGGCCGCCCAGCGATCGGGAGGTTCGAAGTAGTGCACCGGCCACCGCTCCAGAGCCCGCCGCAGGGCAGGGTCGTGGCCGTCGTCGGAAACCACCACGAACAGCTTGTCCAAAGGCCAGTCCTGTTCCAGTACCGACACGATGGTGCGCAGGATCATCGGCACCGGCTCCCCACAGGTAGGGATGATCACCGCCACCGTTGGCTCCTGGCCGCGGGCGACGGACCGGTGGACCGGAACCTTTCTCGTCCACAGGTTTACGACATTGAGCAGGGCGTAAAGAATGGACCAACAGCTGGCCGCCGCGAAGGGCCAGGAGATCCACCAGCGCCGGTCGAGGGAGGACAACATCCACGGCACGTAGACGGCGCAGGTGAGGAACACCGCCGCCGCGGTGACCCGAATCGAACCTTGGTTGGTGGTCATTGGGTAGTCATCGCCGAAGGCGCGGGCCGCCTTGGCGATGGGCGCAGAGGGCCCCACCTCCCAAATCCCGCCCGGGCTGTCGCCGGGGCGCTGCCACTGGGGGTCCACCCCCTCCCATCGACAGCTCCCCGGGTCGACTTGAGTCGACAAACCAGTCAGACCCGACCCTGACCCGGACCGACGGTCAGTCCCGGTCCTGCCACGTACACACGCACGCTTCGTTGCCCTCGGGGTCGGCCAGGACCCAGAAGGCCTTGGCTGCTGCGTCGCTCACCAACCGGCCCCCTGCGGCCAACGCGCCGGCCACCCTGGATTCGGCTTGATCGTGGGCCACGATCACATCGATGTGGACACGGCTGCGTTGGGGACGAGGCGTGTCCATCTGCTGGAACCAGAAACCGGGGCCGATCCGGTGGGGATCGACCAGCTCGTTGGGCGCTTCTCCGGCGGCCGGACGCTGGTCGACGTAGCCGAGCACCGCTCGCCAGAATGGCCGCACGGCGGCGATGTCAACCGCGTCGATGGCCACCTCGACGGCGGCGACGGGGTAGGGCTCAGCGGTGATACCAGCCCGTTCGGCGAGAACGGAAATGTTGACGGCCAGGGCGGCATCGAGATCGGTCAGCCCATGGGCAACGTGGGTGGTCAACCGAACGTGGACCCGCCCCGGATAACGCAAATCGACATCGGGATGATGGTCCGCAGCATCAGCGGCGCTGGCGATCTGGCCGACGAACACGGCGGCGGCGCCGAAGGAAGGGGCACGAAAGCAGGCCTCGAGCCGACGCAGCAGCACCCGCCAGTCGGCCAGATCCCCCCGTGCCGCCAGCGTGGCCGGTGTGATGTTCGTGGTCATGACGAGCGACGCTACCCGCGAGTGAGGCACCACGGGCAGGTGCCCGTCGGGCATCGGTGGCCGCGGCGGGTTTCACAAGAACGATCGGCCCAACGCTTCGAGGTCTCGTTCACCGTGGTGTTGGCGCACGTAGAGTTGCACCTCGCTCGTGCGCTGGGCGATGGCCGCCGAAATGAGCCGCTGGGGCCCCATGGCTCGGCCGTAGAGATCCACGATCTGGGACACCGCCCGCTCGACCGTGTGACGCAGGCACAGGGCGCGCTGCATGGCCCGAAGGGGATGGTGGCGGTCGGCGTCCATGCCCCGACCGGCGGCGTCGAGGATGGCCCGCATTTCCCATTCCAAGGCGGCCAGCGCCCCGAGCTGGGCGAGGAGGTGCGGGTTTGGCGCCTTGGTGGCGGCGACCTGGTGGGCGTCATCGACCAGGCCGATGGCGCCGCCCGCCCAGCACGCGGCGGGTCCACAGGCCCCATGCCAGAAACCAACCCGCTCCAGGTACCAACCGGGTGGACCAACGAGGTCCGATGGTTGTACCGGGCAATCGAAACGAGCTGTGGCGGTGTGGGTTTTTTCGAAGGCAGGGGTCTGCCAGAGCGAGTCATCGAAGCTGACCCCTCCAGCGCGCACATCAACGTCGACCAGTACAGAGCGCTCGTGTTGGCGAACAGTGACCAG